>JAIVHR010000125.1 GCA_020200935.1 Sphingomonadales bacterium | reverse complement strand
GAGCAGCCACGGCCAGGCGGCGTCCATGGTCGGCGACATGGCGAGGCCGGTCAGGATCATCAGCGGGATCAGCAGGAAGATCACGCCGAGATAACTCAGCTTTTGCAGTATGTTATAGTTGAGCGCCGCCGCCCCGCTCGGCAGCCGCAGCCGGGCGTGGCTTGTGATTTCGCGCCACAGGCGGCGCGGCGCGAGTTCGGCCCGGCGCGGCGCGAGATCGCGCGTCACATGCCGGTTCGCCAGGCTCCAGATCGCATAACCCAGCCATCCGAGCGCGAAGATCCAGGCGAAGAAGAAATGCCAGAGCCGCCCCATCGCGAGGCTGTAATAACCGGGGATCGTCGCCCAGCTCGGAAAGGCGCGATCGCTGATCGTCCCGTCATGCGCGGTCCAGCGGCCGAGCACCCCGGTGGTCGGCATCTCGGCCCCGGCGATCCGCAGAAAGCCCCGGCTACCCTCGCCGCCGATCTCGAGCCAGGCCTGATCGTGATTGGCCCCGTAGCTGCCCCAATAGAGCCGCGGATGCGCGTTGAAGATCGACAGCCCGCTCATCAGCAGCACGATGATCGCGACGGCGTTGACCCAATGCCAGAGCCGCGTCGACAGCCGGTGGCGGCGGACGACATCGCCGGGGCCCGGCGTTTCGTTTTCTGGCGGGGCATCCGGCACGTCATGTCCTCGCGGCGCAAAGCGAAACCGCATCCTATCGGTTCGCCCTGAGCTTGTCGAAGGGCTGCACTTCCTCTTTTTTCGGCTCGGCGGAACAAGTGCGGGGCTTCGACAAGCTCAGGCATTTCGGTGACAGTGCACTTCGTATTTCGGTGACAGTGCACTTAATTCACGGACGTCGTGGTCTCGCGCCGCGTTTCGCTCGAATTAAGTGCACTGTCACCGAAATACCCTAAATCCCGTCGGGATAGCTCGGGCGGATGTCGGTCGGGAGGGTGCTCGCGCGGTCGAGTGCGCTTTCGGCCTCGGCGTCGAGCCGGGCATAGCGCTCGAAGAAGGCGCGCATCCCCGCATAATCGCCGTCGCCCTGCCGCGTCACGAGTTCGGCGAGGAGATCGGTCAACCCGGCCTCCATCGCATCGTAATCGACACGGTAGCGCTGCGCCGCCTCGTCCCAGGCAAAAGCGCCCTTTTCGCGCAGATAGCTGTACTGCAGCGCCGCGCCGCGGCCATGCGCCTCGTCGATGCCGAAGCGGACGGCGCGGAAGATGCCGGCGAAATAGGTCGAGAGCAGCTCCTCGCGCTCTTCGGCGGGCATTTCGCCGCGTTCCATCAGATAGAGGATGCTCCACACCCCCATCACGTCGGCCTTGGCCTCCTCGCTCGCCGAATAGACCTCGCGCAGCTCGGCATTGACCGTCGTCTCGCGCCCGTCGACATTGATGATGCCGGGGCCGAGGCTGTGCGAAAGCTCGTGGAACAAGGTCTCCATCGTCATATATTTGCGGCTGACCAACGCCGCCTGGCCGGGCACCAGGATCAGCTCAGCCATCGGCGCCAGGATGCGCTCGTATTTCGCGCCGAGCACATTGGCGAGGATCACCTTCTTCGCGCCCTTCAATTCACGCACCCGCTCGTCATTGGGCAGGTTGAAGGCGATCGTCTGGACGCCGGCGCGGTTGTCGCCGCCGCCCCGCACCTGATCGGCGACGAGGATCGGCGATTCGAAGGGCCGGTTGGCGTTCCTGTAGCGCTCGGGCACCGGCAGGTTGGCCTCGAGAACCGGGAGCAGCGCCTTGAAACGATCGAGATCGGCGCTGGCTTCGGGATCCTGCAAGGTGATGAAGGCCTCGAAGGCGGTCTTCTGCCCCATCAGCCGGTCGGTATAGACCTCATAGGGGCCGATGACCGGCTCGATCGGCGTGCCCTCGATATCCATCCAGGCGAGTTCGGATTCGTAATATTCATTGGTCCGGAAGGCTTCGGCGCGCAGCCTCAGGAAGCGCGCCAGGCTCTCGTTGCTCGTGATGTCGGCCGCGCGCTCCATCGCGCGGGCCGCGGGCTCGAGCCATTCGGCATAGACCTCGCTATAGGGC
>JAIVHR010000296.1:2115-3941 GCA_020200935.1 Sphingomonadales bacterium | reverse complement strand
CTCCTCGCCTTTGTCGCCCATATCGGCGTCGGAGAGCTGATCGTCGTCGATCTCGCTTTCCTCGCGATCGCCTTCCTCTTCGGTCGATTCGGGCCGCATCTCGGCCTGGCCGTCGGCGCCGGCATCCTCGTCCTGATCCTGATCGCCGTCGTTTTCGTCGGGATCCTCGTCATCGCCCCCGCCTTCCTCGTCTTCCTCGGGCATCGCATCGCCGTCGACGAGCTCGAGATCCTCGAGTAGCCGGGTGGCGAGTTCGGCGAAACCGCGCTGGTCGTCGAGCAGCATTTCGAGCGCGTCGAGATCGGCGCCGGCCTTTTCCTCGATCCAGTCGCGAACCAGCTCGAGCCCCGTTCGCGCGATCTCGGGCGATGCCTCGCCGGTCAGCCTTTCGCGCACCATCAGCCCGAGCGCGGTGGCGATCGGCACCTCGTCCCGGCTGCGCGCGCGCGAGATCGGATCCGATTTGAGCTTGAGCTCAAGCGCATGGCCGAGATTGTCCCTGACCCCGGCATAGCGCCGCGCTCCGAGCGCCTCGACGCGCGCCTGCTCGACCGCATCGAACGCCATCCGCGCCAGCGCCTCGCCGGGCCGCCGGACGGCATGCAGCGTATCGTCATGATATTTGAGCTTGAGCGCCGCCGCATCGGCAAACCCGCGCGCCTCGGCGACCTGATCGGCCGGCAGTTCGCGCGACGGCATCGGCACCTTGATATGCCGCCCGTTCGAAACCGGCGTATCGGCGGTGAAAGCGAGCTCGACCTCGGGCTCCTCCGACATGGCTCTGGCGGCGCCGGCGAGCGCGGCCTTGAGATCGTCGAGGGGGTTACGGTCGGTCATCGCCCATCTCGTTTACCCGCGCGGTGCAGCCGCGAACAGCCCGCGCCGGCCACAAGGAAAAGGAGAAAGTTCGGCGCAGGCCGCGCCGCCAATCCGTGCCACGGCGGGACATTAACGACAAGCGGCAAGGCGTCTTGCTTAAACTCGTTGTTTTTACGCCAGAAAATCATGGTTAAGCAGTTGTTGACGGCACCTCCGGCTGTCAGACCCGCGATATTGGTTGAAGGATGGGAATCGATTCAATGGCGAAATTTCGGGGCACACAATTCGCGGACACGATCTACGGCGGCGCCGATGACGACTTGATGTGGGGATATGACGGCGACGATCGTCTCTATGGAGAGGATGGCGACGACACGCTGTTGGGTGGCGCGGGCAATGACTGGCTGTGGGGCGGAGAAGGCGCCGACTTCCTGAAGGGCGGATCGGGCAACGACTTCCTTGTGAGCGGAATGGGTGAGAACACGCTTCTTGGAGGCCTCGGCAACGACAGAATCATGGGTTGGTGGTACAATCCCAACGGCGGACATCCCGCCAGCGAAATGCAACATCTCAATGGCGGTGCCGGAGACGACGAAATCGACGGCGGCGAAGCAGCAGACTTACTGAAGGGCGGTTCAGGAAACGACATATTGTTCGGTGGCGAAGGGGAGAACACTGTCCTCGGCGGTTCGGGAGACGACAGTCTGACCGCATACTATCGGCACGACGCCCGAGGCACATGGTCCCTGGCCGAAGACCCGCAATATATGAACGGTGGCTCTGGCGACGATAGACTCACCGGGGGCGAAGGCTCCGACACTCTCATAGGCGGCACGGGCAACGACATATTGCGCGGACTGGCGGGCGCCGATTATATAAGCGCCGGTGCCGGCGATGATTTCATCGACGGCGACCAAGCAGGCAGCGTTGATTCATATCATACCGGGCCGGACACGGTCTTCGGTGGTGCCGGCAACGATCGGATAAACGGCGGCCCGGGCGCAAAC
>JAIVHR010000296.1:0-2048 GCA_020200935.1 Sphingomonadales bacterium | reverse complement strand
CGACTGGATGGCCGGCGGGCGCGGAGGCGACACCATCGAGGGCAATAACGGCGATGACGAGATCCGCGGCCATTCCGGCGAAGACAGCATCCTAGGCGGCAGGGGATCAGATTTCATGAGTGGCGGTCGCGGGGAAGATACGCTCAGGGGCGAGGCTGGAAACGATACGCTGGTCGGGGGCCTCGAAAGGGATCTGCTGCACGGCGGTGAGGGCGCCGACCTGTTCGTATTTCAGTCGGTGGAGGACAGCGGGCGTGGCGGCGATCTGCCCGACTGGATCAGCGACTTTGACAGCGGCGAAGACCGGATCGATCTATCGGCGATCGACGCCGATACCGGAGATTCCGAGGATAGCAGCTTCACCTTCATCGGCGAGGCGGCCTTTTCGGAAACCGCCGGGGAACTACGCTTCGAGGCGACGCCGCTGCAGACGACAGTCTATGCGGATGTCGACGGGGATGGCGTCGCCGATCTCGTCATCGACATGTATGGCTGTCTCGAGCTGACCGAAGCCAACTTCGTGCTGTAGCGGGGAGAAAGCGCGATCAGGCCGCGCTCCCGACCACGCTCTCGGGCAAATCCTTCCCGAACACGCGCTGGTAATATTCGGCCACCACGGCGCGTTCGGCCTCGTCGCATTTGTTGAGGAAGGTCAGGCGGAAGGCGAAGCCGATATCGCCGAAGATCGTCGCATTCTGCGCCCAGGTCATCACCGTGCGCGGGCTCATCACGGTCGAGATGTCGCCGGCCATGAAGCCGTGACGCGTGAGATCGGCGACCTTGACCATGTCCTCGACGGTCTTCCTGCCCTTCTCGTCGCCGAATTCGGGCGCCTTGGAAAGGACGATCTCGGCCTCGGTCGCGGCCGGCAGATAATTCAGCGTGACGACGATGTTCCAGCGATCCATCTGGCCCTGGTTGATCTGCTGGGTGCCGTGATAGAGCCCCGTCGTATCGCCGAGCCCGACCGTGTTCGAGGTCGCGAAGAGGCGGAACCATTTGTTGGGGCGGATCACCCGGTTCTGATCGAGCAGGGTCAGCTTCCCCTCGACTTCGAGCACGCGCTGGATGACGAACATGACATCTGGGCGCCCGGCGTCATATTCGTCGAACACCAGCGCGGTCGGCGTCTGCAGCGCCCAGGGCAGCAATCCCTCGCGAAATTCGGTAACCTGTTGGCCGTCGCGCAGCACGATCGCATCGCGGCCGACGAGATCGATGCGGCTGATATGCGAATCGAGATTGATCCGCACGCAGGGCCAGTTCAGACGCGCCGCGACCTGCTCGATATGGGTCGACTTGCCGGTGCCGTGATAGCCCTGGATCATCACCCGCCGGTTGAAGGCAAAGCCGGCGGCGATCGCCAGGGTCGTATCGGGGTCGAAAACGTAGGATTCGTCGCGGTCGGGGACGCGTTCGTCGGCCTCGCTGAAGGCGGGCACCTCCATGTCCGAATCGATGCCGAACATCTCGCGGACCTTCACCATCCGGTCGGGTTCGGCCATGATCGGCTCGGTGCGGCTGTCGGGCTGGGTGTTGGGTATCGTCGCCATCAAGTCTCTTTCGGTTCGGATTCGCAACCCTACCTAAGGAGAGGCCGCGAAGCATACAAATTTTTGCGATGCACAAGATCGAGATAAAAGCCCCGCCCCTTCAGGAAGGGGTTGGGGTGGGGGAGTTGCACTCGGCCCACGCTCGCGTCCGCTCGCTCTGTACCCACCCCTGCCCCTCCCTTGAAAGGGAGGGGTTCGCCTCCTTACCCCCAGGCGATGATCGGCCAGCCGCGCTCTTCGGCGAGTTTGCGCAGTTTAGCGGTCGGATTGACCGCGATCCGTTCGTCGCTCCATTCGAAGACTGGCAGGTCGCTCTCGCTGTCCGAATGGAAGCGCACATGGATCGCGCCGCGGATCGGGGCGTAATCGGCGGCCCAGGCTTCGATCATGCGCAATTTTGCGGTTCCGTAGCAATTCTCGCCGTCGATCCGGGCGAGCACGCGCCCTTCCTCGTCGCGGCGGCTGGCGGTAGCGACGACATCGTCGAAGCCCAAA
>JAIVHR010000295.1 GCA_020200935.1 Sphingomonadales bacterium | reverse complement strand
CCCAGGCCCGGCCCGCAAGCGAGCCGGGGCCGACCATCGAGGAAGAGGCCGAAGAGGCGCTGCTCTGCCTGCTCGAAGGCGTCGATCTGACGCGCAGCCAGGCCAAGGTGCTGTTCGGCGCGCTCGTCGCCGGCAGGCTCGACGACCCGACCATCGCCACCATGCTGACCGCGCTCAGGCTCAAGGGCGAGACGACCGACGAGCTGATCGGCGGCGCCAAGGCGTTGCGCGCCGCCGATGCCGATTTTCCGCGCCCCGACTATCTGTTCGCCGACAGTTGCGGCACCGGCGGCGACGGATCGGGATCGATCAACGTCTCGACCGCCGCGGCATTCGTCGCGGCGGGCGCCGGGCTGCCGGTGGCCAAACATGGCAACCGCTCCTTCACCTCGCGCTGCGGATCGGCCGACGTGCTCGAGCGGCTCGGCGCGAAGCTCGATCTGGCGCCCGAAAGATCGCGCGAGATCCTCGACGAGACCGGCTTCTGCTTCCTCTTCGCGCCGCATTATCATCCCGGCCTCAAGCATGCCGGGCCGGCGCGGCTCGCGCTCAAGGTGCGGACGATCATGAACCTGCTCGGCCCCTGCCTCAATCCGGCCGAGCCCCAGGTGCAGCTGCTCGGCGTCGCCGATCCCGAGCGGCTCGAGCCGATCGCGCGGACATTGCAGGCGCTCGGCGTCGAGAAGGCGCTGGTGGTCCACGGATCGGGGCTCGACGAGGTGGCGCTGCACGGCGCGACCGACGCCGTGCGGCTCGAAGGCGGACAGACCGAGCGGCTGACCATGACTCCCGAAGAGGCAGGGCTCGACCGCGCGCCGCTGACCGCCATCCGCGGCGGCGACCCGGCCGAAAATGCCGAGGGGCTCGAAGCGCTGCTGCGCGGAGAGGCGCCGGCCGCGCATGCCGATCTGATCGCGCTCAATGCCGGTGCGCTGCTGTTTACCGCGGGCAAGGCGGGCGATCTCGCCGCGGGCGTGGCGCAGGCGCGCGAGGCGATTCGGTCGGGCGCCGCGCGCGGCGTGCTGGCCGGCTATGTCGAGGCGAGCCATGGCTGATCCCCCCGGGGTGCTCGGCAAAATCGTCCGGCGCAAGCGCGTCGACGTCGCATCGCGGCTGGGCGGCGCCACGCTGTCCGACCTGGCCGCTCGCGCCGGCCGCTCGCGCCGGAGCCTCGCCGCGGCGCTGGCCCGGCCGGGCGCGCGCTTCATCCTCGAGGTGAAGCGCGCCTCGCCGTCGCGCGGCGCGATCCGCGGCGATCTCGATCCGGCGGCGCTGGCGCGCGGTTGGCGCGGCGCGGCCGATGCGATCAGCGTGCTGACCGACGGGCCGTATTTTGGCGGCTCGTTCGCCGATCTCGCCGCGGTGCGCGCGGCCTTCGACGGCCCGGTGCTCGCCAAGGATTTCATCGTCGATCCGCGCCAGGTCGCCGAGGCGCGGCTGCACGGCGCCGATGCCGTGCTGGCGATGCTCTCGGTGCTCGGGGAGGGCGAGGCGCGCGCGGTCTTCGAGGCGGCCGAGCGACTCGGCATGGACGTGCTGACCGAGGTGCATGACCGGGCCGAGCTCGATCGCGCGCTGGCTCTCGGCGCAAAGATCATCGGGATTGATCTGCGTGCCGGACACGCCGCGCGCGATCGACGACGCGACCGCACTGCGGCTCGGTGAAGCGGCGCGCGCGGTGCATATCGATCCGGTCATCGTCAGCCGCGACCGCGCGATGGCCCGCGTCGCCGGGCTTGCCGCCGAGGCAGGGGCGCATGTCCAGCTCCATGGCGGCGAGGACGGCGTCTATATCGCGCAGCTCCGCAAGCAATTGCCGGCGCAGGCGGAAATCTGGGCGGCGATCCCGGTCTCCGATCAGGTCGGAGAGGCGCGGGAAGGCAGCGACCGCTCGCTCTTCGATACCAGCGTCGGCGGCCGCAGCGGCGGGACCGGCCGGAGCTTCGACTGGAGCCTCGTAGCGGGCCGTCCCGAACTCGCCGATGGCCTGCTCGCCGGCGGCATCGGCCCGGCCAATGCCCGCCGCGCGGCCGCCACCGGCGCCTTCGCGCTCGATGTCGGCTCCTCGGTCGAGAGCCGCCCCGGCCGCAAGGATCCGGCCAAGGTCGCGGCGCTGCTCGAGGCCTTGCGACCGGCCGACCGGCGCGAGGCGGCGTGATGCGGCAATCGGGACGCTTCGGCGAATTCGGCGGCGCCTATGTGCCCGAGATCCTGATGCCGGCGCTCGAGCAGCTCGAGGCGGCATTCCTCGATGCGCAAGAGGATGAAGGTTTCCAGGCCGAGCTGGCCGAATTGCTCGCCCGCTATGCCGGCCGCCCGACGCCGCTGACCCGCTGCCGCAATCTCGGCGCCGGGGTGACGGGAGGCGGCGCGGGTCTCAAGGACGCGATCAACGAGGCGCTGCGCGACTGGACGGCGAGCTTCGAACAGACCCATTATCTGCTCGGCACGGTGGCCGGACCGCATCCCTTCCCGCTGATGGTCCGCGAATATCAGCGCGTGATCGGCCGCGAAGCGAGGGCGCAGATTCTGGAATATGAAGGCCGGCTCCCCGACGCGGCGATCGCCTGCGTCGGCGGCGGATCGAACGCGATCGGGCTGTTCGCGGATTTCATCGGCGACGAAGAGGTCGCGCTGATCGGCGTCGAGGCGGCGGGCAAGGGGCTCGACGGATCGGACCATGGCGCCACCTTGCTGCGCGGCAGCCGCGGCATCCTCCACGGCGCCGAAACTTACGTGCTGCAGGACGGGGACGGCCAGGTCAGCGACAGCTGGTCGGTCTCGGCCGGGCTCGATTATCCGGCGGTCGGCCCGGAACATGCGCATCTCAAGGATAGCGGCCGTGCCGAATATGTCGGCGTCGAGGATGCAGCGGCGCTCGACGCCTTTGCGCAACTCGCCCGCCATGAAGGCATCATCTGCGCCTTCGAATCGGCCCATGCGCTGGCCCATGCGCTGGCCGTCGCCGAAGCCGCCGAGGACGAGCCGGTATTGCTCGTCAACCTCTCGGGCCGCGGCGACAAGGATGTGGCGCAGGCGCAGAAGCTGCTCGGGCTCTCGGCATGAGCCGCTACGACGCCATGTTCGAACGCGCGCGCGAGCGCCGCGAGGGCGTGTTCGGCGGCTTCCTGATGCTCGGCGATCCCGATCGGGCGCGGTCGGACCTTTTGCTCGATGCGCTGGTCGAGGGCGGGGCCGACATGGTCGAACTCGGCATCCCCTTTTCCGATCCGATCGCCGACGGCCCGGTTATCGAGGCTGCCGCCAACCGCGCGCTGGCCGCCGGCATCCGCACCGCCGACTGTTTCGCGATGATCGCCGATTTCCGCGCCCGCCATCCAGAAATCCCGGTCGGCATATTGACCTATGCCAACCTCGTGTCGGCGCGCGGGCGCGAGGCGTTCGCGCGTGAACTCGCCGCGGCCGGCGCCGACAGCCTGCTCGTCGCCGACGTGCCGCTCTTCGAGGCTGGACCCTATCTGAGCGCCGCGCGCGACGCCGGCATCGCGCCGGTGCTGATCGCCGCGGGCAACGCCCCCGACGAGCGGCTGCGCGAGATCGCGCGGCGCGGCGGCGGCTATACCTATTGCCTGGCACGCGCCGGGGTGACCGGCGAGCGCGAGGGCATCGATCTCGATCACGGCCCGATGCTCGCGCTGCTGAAGGCGGCCGGCGCGCCGCCGCCGATCCTCGGTTTCGGCAGCCGCCGAAAGCGCCGACCCGCCGGCCGCGTTGCGCGATTTCGTCGGCCGAATGAAGGCGGCGACGCGGCGCGGCTGACGCCGATCCAGCGCCCTCGCGCTGCCGAGGATTTCTCCGCTTGCACCGAATCGCCTTATCGACTAGTGCGCCGCCACGTTTCATCGTATTAACACATTGGAACAAGTTTCATGGCGCCGCCAATCGTCAAACCCACCCGCGATCTCGGCAAGCTCGCCGCCGATCTCGAGCGCGCGCTGCTCGCGCCGGAGGACCGCGCCGGGATGAAGCGGCTGCTCGCCGATCTGTGCACGCCGGCCGAAATCCGCACGCTGGCCGAACGCTGGCACGTGGCCCGGCTGCTCGAACAGGGCGCGCTCACCTATCGCGAGATCCACGATGCGACGGGCGTTTCGACGACGACGATCGTCCGCGTCGCGCGTTTCCTCCGCCAGGAGAAGAATCGCGGCTATCGGCTGGCGCTCGACAAGGTGGAGAGCGGCAATGCCGAGTAACGGTGCGCGTCTCCACATCGCGATCCAGAAGTCCGGCAGGCTCTCCCGGTACAGCCGGGAGCTGCTGCGCGAGGCGGGGCTCCGGATCCAGAGCGGCAAGAACGATTTGACCGCGCGCGTCGACAATTTCCCGATCGATTTGATGCTGGTGCGCGACGACGATATCCCGACCTTCGTCGCCGACGGGGTCTGCGAATTCGGGATCGTCGGCCGCAACGTGCTCGAGGAATTCGCGCTCGGCCGCAAGGAGGAGCGATTCGATGTCATCGCTCCGCTGGGCTTCGGACATTGCGCGCTCAAGCTCGCCGCGCCGCGGGGCGCCGATTATGACGGCGCGCAATGCCTCGCCGGACAGCGCATCGCGACATCCTATCCGCGGCTGCTCGGCGCCTGGCTCGAACGGCAGGGCATCGAGGCGCGGGTGGTGCGGATGAGCGGCGCCGTCGAGCTCGCCCCGCGGCTCGGCATCGCCGGCTTCGTCTGCGACCTCGTTTCGACCGGATCGACGCTCGAGGCCAACAATCTCGCCCCGGTCGAGACGGTGCTCGAGAGCGAGGCGGTGCTCGTCCGCACCCGCATGCCGATCGACGAGGCCAAGCAGCGCGCGGCCGACAATCTTCTCAAGCGGATCGACGGGGTGCTGGCGACGCAGGGCTCGAAATACATCATGATGAACGCGCCCGAAGATGCGCTCGCCGAGATCACCGCGATCCTGCCGGGCGTCGAGGCGCCGAGCGTCATCCCGCTCGCCGGCCGCCCCGGTCATTTCGCCCTCCACGCCGTATGCCAGGAGACGGTGTTCTGGGAGACCCTGCACGATCTCAAGCAAGCCGGCGCCTCGGCGATCCTCGTGCTGCCGATCGAGAAGATGATGCAATGAGACGGCTGGCCTGGTCCGATCTCGACTCGGCTGAGCGTGCCGCCGCGCTGCGCCGCCCCGAAGCGCGCGCCAATGCGGCCCTGCACGAAGCCGTGCGGGCGACGATCGAGGAGGTGCGGATAGGCGGATGGGACGCGCTCTGCCGCATCGCCGAGACCATCGACGGCACGACGCCCGCATGCATATCGGTGTCCGATGCGGCAAGCGACGCCCGCGAGCGGCTCTCGCCCGCCGAGATCGCGGCGATCGAGCTGGCTGCCGACAACATCGCCGTCTTCCATCGCGCGTCGCGGCCCCAACCGATCGAGATCGAGACACGCCCCGGACTTGTCGTCCGACAGCTCTGGCGGCCGATCGAGCGGGTCGGCCTCTATGTACCGGG
>JAIVHR010000011.1 GCA_020200935.1 Sphingomonadales bacterium | reverse complement strand
GCGGATGATCGTCCATGAGGACGTCTACGACCGGTTCCTGGAGAAATTCGTCGAGCGTACGAAGAACATCCGGATCGGCGATCCGACCGACGAGGACACCGAGATGGGCCCGCTATCGAGCGAGGGCGCGCGCGACGATATCTGCGAACAGCTCGAGAAGGCGGTGGCGGCCGGCGCGACCAGGCTGTGCGGCGGCAAGATTCCCGACCGGCCCGGCGCCTGGATGGAGCCGGCGATCCTCGTCGACATTCCCGAGGGCGCGGCGGTGACCAAGCAGGAATTCTTCGGCCCGGTGGCGATGGTCTTCAAGGTCAGGGATCTCGACGAGGCGATCCATCTCGCCAACGACGTGCCCTTCGGCCTCGGCTCGAGCGTCTGGACGAGCGACGATGCCGAGCGCGAACGCTTCGTGCGCGACATCGAGGCCGGGATGACGGCGGTCAACCAGATGCTCGCCTCCGACCCCTACGCCCCCTTCGGCGGCGTCAAACGCTCGGGCCACGGCCGCGAACTCAGCCAGTTCGGCCTGCACGAATTCATGAACCTGAAGAGCGAGATGCGGACGGACTGACAATTCCTCCCCGTCGCGAAGCGATGGGGAGGTGGCAGCCCGAAGAGCTGACGGAGGGGCGGCGAGACGAAGTCGAGCCTCTACCGCGAGCCGAACACCCAGCCGCTGGTTGGTCGCAAAGCCCCTCCACCGCCTTCGGCGGCTCCCCTCCCCATTTGCTACGCAAACAGGGAGGATTTAGCTGGACGCGCTCTCTTCCGCCCTCAGCGCCTTGCGGTCGAGCTTGCCGATCATCGTCTTGGGCAGTTCGTCGCGGATCACCACCGCCGTCACGCGTTCATGCTTGCCGAGCTGCGCGTTGAGCCATTGGGTCAGCATGTCGCCGGTGGCCGCGGCGCCCCTGGCGAGGGTCACGAAGGCCTTGGGCCTCTCTCCGGTATAGGCGTCGGGCACCCCGATCACGAGCGCCTCCTTCACCTCGGGATGGGTGTAGAGCACATCCTCGACCTGGCTCGGAAACACCTTGAAGCCCGAAACCGCGATCATATCCTTCAACCGGTCGACGATGAAGATATAGCCGTCCTCGTCGATCGTCCCGACATCGCCGGTGCGCAGGAAGCCATCGACGAAAGCGCGCTCGTCGGCATCGGGGCGGTTCCAGTAGCCCTGCATGACCTGCGGCCCGGCGATGACGATTTCTCCCGGTTCGCCCTCCCCGGCAGGCTGGGTCGGATCCTCCTTGTCGATGAGCTTGACGATCGTCGCCGCGCAGGGCTGGCCGATCGATCCTGTCTTGTTCTCGCCCTCATAGGGATTGGTCGAGACGACCCCGGCGCTCTCGGTCAGGCCATAGCCTTCGACGAGCTTGGCGCCGGTGATTTCCTCGAACTTAGCCTTGGTCTCGATCGGCAAGGGCGCGCCGCCCGAAATGCACATGCGCAGCGAGGAGAAATCGGTCGTGGGCGTCTTCGGATGGTCGAGCAAAGCGGTATACATGGTCGGGACGCCCGGCAGCGCGGTCACCTTGGTGCGGGCGATGGTCTTCAGGGCTTGCGCGGCATTGAAGCGCGGCAGCATGACGATCTCTCCGCCGCGGACGACCGTCCGGTTGAGCACGCAGGCATTGGCGAAGACATGGAAGAAGGGCAGCACGCCGAGGATCCGGTCTTCGGCCTCCTGGTCGGGATCGAGATCGTTCACCTGACGCGCATTGGCGGTGATATTCTGATGCGTCAGCATCGCGCCCTTGGGTCGGCCCGTCGTACCGCCCGTATATTGCAGCAGCGCGATATCCTTGCGCGGATCGAGCGACACGCGCTCGACATGGCCGTCATTGTCGATCAGCCGCGAAAAGGGGATGACGTCCTCGCGCTTGGGCAGCCGAACATAATCCTTGCGGCGAAACAGGCCGTAAAGCAGCGATTTGGCGAAGGGCAAAGCGCCGCCGACCGAGCCCACCACGAGCCTATCGAGGCTCGAATTCTCCATCACCTCGAGCGCGGTCGGAAACAACGCCGAAGCCGAAAGCGTGAAAAGCAGCCGCGTACCCGAATCCTCGACCTGATGGGCGAGTTCGGTAGCCGTATAGAGCGGCGAGAAATTGACCGCCGTCGCGCCGGTTTTCATGATCCCGTAATAGGCGGCCAGATAATGCGGGACGTTGGGCAGGAAGAGCCCGATATGGTCGCCCTTGCCGTATCCCATGCGCTGCAACCCGCAGGCAACCCGGTTCACCGCCGAACGGACATCGGCATAGCTGTATTTGCGCCCCATGAAATCGGCGAGATAGGCATCGGGATTGCGCGCCGCGCTGTCCGAAAACATCTGCGGCACGCTGAGCGGCGCATAGCTGCGGTCCCAGGCACCGGGATGGCGAAAATCCTCGCGCCAGATATCGGGAGTAGCGACCATCAAGCCGATATAACCGCATCAACTTCGAGATCAAGCTACTTACATTGCTGTAAATAGTTCCCAATCCTCCCCGGGACGGGGAAGTGGCAGCCCGTGAATGCCCGCAAGGGGCTGAGACGGAGTGAGTCCAACCTCGCCGCCTCCGCTCCAATCCGAGAAGTGGGCCCTCTCCACCGCTTCGCGGGCCCCCTCCCCGTCCCGGGGAGGATTTGGTGCTATTCCTTCTTTCTGAACAGCTCCTCGGCGCCCTCGGGAAGCGGCGCGCCCGAGCTGGTGCGGCCGGCGGGCTCCTTGGAGGCTTCCTCGTCGCCGGCCTCGGCGGCTTCGGCGGCTTCGGCCTCGGCGGCGAGCGCCGCTTCGGCTTCGGCGGCCGCGACCCGACGCTCGGCGCGCAATTCCTCGATCAGCGCCTCGCGATCGCCTTCGCTGGCTTCGGTCTTGGGCGCTTCGATGCCGGCCTTCTTGGCCGCCTTGGCGACCACCGCATCGAGCTCGCGCTGGGTGCACAAGCCGACCGTCACCGGATCCTTCGGCGTGATCTCCGAGATGTTCCAGTGGGTCCGATCGCGAATCGCGTTGATCGTGTTGCGCGTCGTGCCGATCAGCTTGCCGATCTGCGCGTCGGAGATTTCGGGGTGGTTCTTCAGCAGCCAGGCGATCCCGTCGGGCTTGTCCTGGCGCTTGGAAACCGGCGTGTAGCGCGGCCCCTTGGTGCGGCGGACCTGCTCGGGGCCCTCGCTCATCTCGAGCCGGTGATCGGGGTCGGCCTGTCCCTTGTCGATCTCTTCCTGGGCCAGCTCGTGGGCGCGCACCGGATCGCGACCGGTGAGCTTGGTCGCCGCCGTATCGTCGGCGATCGCCTGCACTTCGAGGATATGGAGACCGCAAAATTCGGCGATCTGTACGAAGCTCAGCGAGGTATTCTCGACCAGCCAGCTGGCGGTGGCGTGCGGCATCAGCGGATGGGCCATGGCAAACTCCCGATAAGAAAAGGGCCGCCCCCACGGGACGGCCATCATTGACCTCCGATCTAGGATATCCGGGGCCCGAGAGCAAGGGCGGAGGTTATGCAGCTAGGCGGCGAGCGGCGCATCCTCCGCGCTGTCGACCAAGGCGTCGAGAAACTGCTCGGCGCTTCGCCGCCAGCTATAGTGCCGCGCAAGGGCGAGGCAGTCCTCGGGCCGCCGGGTCAGCGCCTGCGCGATCGCCCGGTCGAGATCGTCGTCGAGGCAGGCCACGCGGTCGGTGCAGATATCGATCGGCCCGGCCACCGGATAGGCGGCGACCGGCGTGCCCGACGCCAGCGCCTCGATTATTACCAGCCCGAAGGTGTCGGTGCGGCTCGGAAAGACGAAGACGTCCGCCCCGGCATAGGCGCCCGCCAGCGCATCGCCCGACAGCATGCCGATGAAATGCGCTTCCGGATAAGTTTGTTCGAGTTCGCCCCGCGCCGGCCCGTCTCCGACGACGACTTTCGAGCCCGGGTGGCCGGTCTTCAGAAAGCCTTCGATATTCTTTTCGACCGCCACCCGGCCGACATAGAGCTGGATCGGCCGGGTGAGCGATGCATAGAGCGCGGGGGCCGGCTTGTCGGGCGAAAAGGCATCGAGATCGACGCCCCTGCCCCAATGGCGCAGATTGGTGATACCGTGCGAGCGCAGCAACGCGCGCATGGTCTCGGTCGTCGTCATCACGCCGCTCGACCGCGCATGGAAATGTCGCATCAATTTCCAGATCCATTCGGGCCGGACGCCGGTGCGCCGGGCGACATAATCGGGAAAGTGGGTGTGGTAGGCGGTGGTGAACTGCAGCCCTTCGCGCAGGCACCAGCGCCGCGCGGTGAAGCCCAGCGGACCCTCCGTGGCGATATGGGTGGATATGGCCGCACACGACGCCGTCGACGCCGCGCTTGCGCGCTTCTTCGGCCACCAACTCCT
Organism: Sphingomonadales bacterium; assembly: GCA_020200935.1. Classification (GTDB taxonomy): domain Bacteria; phylum Pseudomonadota; class Alphaproteobacteria; order Sphingomonadales; family Sphingomonadaceae; genus Parasphingopyxis. The sequence continues at coordinate 7,862 of JAIVHR010000011.1, read as the reverse complement.
CGAATTTGGAGATGAACTCGACGGCGTTCTTGACCTTGTGCTTGGCGGTCTTGGAGAGCGACCAATAGGGCAGGTCGAACCAGCGCCGCACCACGCTGACCAGGCGGTTGAGGCCCATCAGCGTCTCGTAGGCGACGTCTCCGATATGGGCGAGCCATCGATGCGAGAGCATCACCGCGTCGAACTCGTCGCCATGCAGCACCAGTAGCCGACGGCCATCGGCGGTCTCATGGATTGCCTTGCGCCGTATCTGTACGCCGCCGAAATCGAGCCCGGCAAACTGGCGGAACATCTCGTCGTGATTGCCGGGGATGTAGACGATATCGGTGCCGCGCCTGGCGCGCTTGAGCACCCGCCAGACCACGTCGTTATGCTCGCCCGGCCAGTAGAAGCGCTTTTTCATCCGCCAGCCATCGATTATGTCGCCGACGAGATACATCGTTTCGCTATCGGTGCTGTCGAGAAAATCGATCAGCAGGTCCGCGTTGCATCCCTTGGTGCCGAGATGGATGTCCGAAATCCAGATCGTCCGGTATTTGCGGCGCGGATGTTCGCCATCGCGACCGACCGGCGCGACCCGGCCGATGAAGCCTTGCGGCGCATCCATAGCATGTCCCCTTGGTTGCTCCGCCTGGGAGCGTATGACGAATTATTGTGACATTCTAACGACGCTCGATTAGTCGGGACCCCGGATCGGTTGCGCAGCAGCGCCATAGACATAGATAGACTCCATGCCGTTAGTTTCACTGAGCGGACCGCAGGCCCTCGCGACGCGCAAGAGCAACCCTGTTGCCCATTGGGGCGATCGCAATCTCGAGAACCGTGTCGAGCCGGTCACCAAACCGGCCTTCGACGTCCCCTTCAGGCTCGAGCCTGGCGAGGCGATCTTCACCATCGGCTCGTGTTTCGCACGCAATATCGAGCACGAACTCGCGCAACGCGGTTTCAAGATCCCGATGCGCGATTTGTTCAAGACCGACGCTTTCAAGGGGCTCGATACCGAGATCGTCAATAATTTCGGGACGCCTTCGATCTACAACGAAATCGCCTGGGCCTTCGGCGAACAGCAATTCGATTACGATCTCGGCTTTTGCGAGGTGTCACCCGGCAAGTTCGTCGATCTGCAAATGGTTCCGGGCATCCGGGCCGCATCGCTCGACCTCGTGCGAGCAAGACGCGAGGGATTGTTCCGTGCGACACGGGAAATGGCGCGCTGCCGGATCGTGATCATGACGCTCGGCCTTGTCGAGCTCTGGTGGGACGAAGAGGCGCAGCTATATCTGAATAGCACACCGCTGCCCTCGGTGCTGCGCAACGCACCCGAGCGCTTCTCGCTGCATGTTCTGAATTTCGAGGAATGCCGCGATTATCTGCAATCGGCTTTCGAGGTGATGTTCAGGCATGGCCACGAGGATCTGCGGGTGATCCTCACCGTATCGCCGGTTCCGATGATGGCCACCCACCGGCGGACGGACGTCATCTCCGCCAATTGCTATTCGAAATCGGTCTTGCGCGCGGTCGCCGAGCATCTCGTCGAAGCGGACGAGCGGATTACCTATTTTCCGAGCTACGAAACGGTCACGCTCTCGAACCGCAAGGCCGCATGGAACGATGATCTGGTCCACGTTACCCGCCCGATGGTCGCCTTCAATGTCGAGCGGCTGATCGCTGCCTTTGCCGACGGCGAAGACGCCGACGAACTGGAGCTGCCGGACATCGCCTCGGATGAAGGCGCAGCGGCGATCCTGCTCGCCGAACAGGCGCGGCGCGCCCGCGCCCGCGACGATCGGGAATTCTTCGAAGAGCACAAGGAGGCGGCCAGGAGTTCGCCGCGCTTCGCGCTCGAATATGCGCGCTATCTGATCGAGCACAAGCACCCCCGGGAGGCGCTCGCGATGCTGCGAGGCAATGGGACGACCGAGGCGCAGTGGCTGCGTGCCGAAATCAATACCGAGCTGGAGGAATTCGACGAGGTTCTCCGCATCGTCGAGGAAATCCGTAAGTCCGGCATCAAGGGTATCGCCCATTGGAAATTGATGCTCGACGCGCATGTCGCGCGCGAGGACAAGAGCGGCATGCTCGCTGTCGATCGCAACTGGGCGGAAAGCCACCCGGCGAGCGGCATGCTCCGCCACGCGCATGTCGGCCGCGCCTTGCGCAAGATCGGCGCCATGGACGAGGCTCTCGAGCGGCTCGCCGCGGTCGCCGACGAGCCGGAATTGCAGCCGGGCTCAAAGCTCGAATATGCCCGCGCGCTGATCGACGATGGGCAACCCGACGCCGCACTCGAGGTGCTCGATACGGCGGTTCCCGAAACCCGCATCCAGGAACGTCAGATCGAGCAACTCAAGACCGCGTGCCAGCGCAAGAAAAAAGCGATTGCCAGGGCAAGGAAGAAAGCGGCGCGAAAGAACGGCTGACGGCGAAGCGCCCACTGGTGCGGACGATCAGCTACCGGGCATTTCGAGAACGATCTTCCCGACATGCTCGCCGGCCTCCATGCGCCGGTGCGCGTCGGCGGCCTCGGCGAGCGGGAAGGTCGTGTCGATCGCCGGCTTGAGTCTGCCCTGTTCGGCCGCCAGCCAGACCGTGCGGGCGATCTCGTCGGCGAGCAACGATTTGAATTCGGCATCGCGCGCCCGGAGCGTCGAGCCGGTCAGCACCAGCCGACGGCGCATGATCTCGACGATGCTGATCTCGGCCGATACGCCGCGCTGGAAGGCGATCGAGACGTGGCGGCCATCCTCGGCAAGGCACTGCAGATTGCGCGGGACATAATCGCCTCCAACCATGTCGAGGACCACGGCAACGCCGGCGCCGTCGGTGAAGTCGCGCACGCCCTCGACGAAATCGGCCTCCTTGTAGTTGATCGCGCGCGCCGCGCCGAGGGCCTCGGCGGCCTCGCATTTCGCATCGCTGCCGCAGGTCACGAGGACCGTGAGGTTGAACAGCCTGCCGAGCGCGATCGCCATCGTGCCGATGCCGCTGGTGCCGCCATGAACGAGCACCGTCTCGCCATCCTTCGCATAGCCGCGCTGGAACAGATTGTGCCAGACGGTGAACAAGGTCTCGGGCATCGCCGCGCCTTCGATATCGCTCAGCGCGTCGGGCAGCGGCAGGCACTGGCCGGTCGGCGCGACCGCATATTCGGCATAGCCCCCGCCGCCGAGCAGCGCGCAGACCCGCTGACCGTCGAACGCCGCATCGACGCCTTCGCCGAGCGCGACGATCCTGCCGGCAACTTCGAGGCCGAGGATCGAGGGAGCCCCCTCGGGTGGCGGATAGTGGCCCATCCGCTGCAGCACGTCGGGCCGGTTGACACCCGCCGCGGCGACCTTGATCAGAACCTCGCCGGGGCCGGGCTCTGGCACCGGCCGCTCGACAGCGCCGAGGACTTCCGGACCGCCTGCCCGGTCGGGGTCGATCGCCTGCATTGTCTGTGCCCGAACGGTCATATGGTTCCCCGAAACGACGCCCCTGTGCGCGTCCGCATATTGACAGTCACCCGATGAGGGTCAACGTTGGAGATATGGACATCGACGAGCTGTTGCCCAAACAACCCGCCGACCCGCTGACCGAAGTCTGCCGGGAGGATCTCGATCCGCTCTCCGTCGTCGAGCTTGAAGCCCGCATCGAGGCGCTGCGGGGCGAAATCGCGCGGGTCGAGGCGAAGCTCGACGGGGCGGTCAGCCACCGCAAGGCCGCCGAGCAGATCTTCAAGCGATGAGGGCCGGGGGGACAGATCGCGCCGTGCCGCGCCGGACAATCGCCCGTCCCGCCCCCCTTGCTGAATTCGTTAACCATTACGATCTAGGGTTTGACCCGGCTCCCGTGGTGTTGAGACCGGGAAGGAGTTAACACATGCCGTCATTCGCCCGCGAACTCGAGCAGACCTTGCACAATGCGTTGGCCGAAGCCGCCAACCGCAAGCACGAATATGCGACGCTCGAACATCTCCTCCTCGCGCTGACCAGCGACGACGATTCCGCACAGGTGATGAGCGCCTGCGGCGTCGATATCGGCGAATTGCAGGAAGCGGTGGGAGACTATCTCGACAATGAGCTCGACGCGCTCCGCATCGACGGCAACACCGATCCTTCCCCGACCAGCGGCTTCCAGCGCGTCGTCCAGCGGGCCATCCTCCATGTCCAGTCGTCGGGCCGCGACGAGGTCACCGGTGCCAATGTCCTCGTCGCGCTGTTTTCCGAGCGCGAGAGCTATGCCGTCTATTTTCTGCAACAGCAGGATATGAGCCGGCTCGATGCGGTCAGCTACATCTCGCACGGCGTCGGCAAGGGAGACCACAGCACCGACGAATCCGACGGCGCCGCGGCCGAGGATGGCGACGAACAGGAACAAAAGCCCGCCGGCAAGAAGAAGGGCGAGAGCGCGCTCAAGCAATTCTGCGTCAATCTCAACGAGAAAGCCGAGGCGGGCAAGATCGATCCGTTGATCGGTCGTGCGATCGAGGTCGACCGGACGGTGCAAATCCTGTGCCGCCGCTCGAAGAACAATCCGCTCTATGTCGGCGAGCCCGGCGTCGGCAAGACGGCGATCGCCGAGGGCCTCGCCCGCCGCATCGTCGAGGGCGACGTGCCCGAGGTGCTCACACCGGCGGTGATCTACGCGCTCGACATGGGCGCATTGCTCGCCGGAACACGCTATCGCGGCGATTTCGAGGAGCGGCTCAAGGCGGTCGTCAACGAACTCGAAAAGCTTCCCGACGCGATCCTCTTCATCGACGAAATCCACACGGTGATCGGCGCCGGCGCAACATCGGGCGGGGCGATGGACGCCTCGAACCTCTTGAAGCCGGCGCTGTCGACGGGCGGCATCCGCTGCATCGGATCGACCACCTACAAGGAATTCCGCAACCATTTCGAGAAGGATCGGGCGCTGCTCCGGCGCTTCCAGAAGATCGACGTCAACGAGCCGACGATCGAGGAGACGATCAAGATCCTTCAGGGCTTGCGCCCGCATTTCGAGGAGCATCACTCGGTCAAATACACGGCCGACGCGATCAAGTCGGCGGTCGAGCTTTCGGCGCGTTACATCAATGATCGAAAGCTGCCCGACAAGGCGATCGACGTGATCGACGAATCGGGCGCGAGCCAGATGCTCGTCGCGCCCTCCCGGCGGCGCAAGATGATCACGCCGCGCGAGATCGAGCAGGTCATCAGCATGATGGCGCGGATCCCGCCCAAGCAGGTGTCGAGCGACGACAAGCAGGTGCTCGAGACGCTCGAGAAGGATCTGAAGCGCGTCGTCTTCGGCCAGGATCTGGCGATCGAGACCTTGTCTTCGGCGATCAAGCTGTCGCGCGCCGGATTGCGCGAACCGCACAAGCCGATCGGCAATTATCTGTTCAGCGGACCGACCGGCGTCGGCAAGACCGAGGTCGCCCGCCAGCTCTCATCAATTCTCGGAATTCCGCTAGAACGCTTTGATATGTCGGAATATATGGAGCGGCACAGCGTCTCGCGGCTGATCGGCGCGCCGCCCGGCTATGTCGGCTACGATCAGGGCGGACTGCTCACCGACGCGATCGACCAGCACCCCCATTGCGTGCTCCTGCTCGACGAGGTCGAGAAGGCGCATCCCGATCTGTTCAACGTGCTCCTGCAGATCATGGACAACGGCACTTTGACCGATCATCACGGCAAGGCGGTCGATTTCCGCAACGTCATCCTGGTCATGACGACCAATGCCGGCGCCGCCGACATGGCGTCGGAAGGTATCGGCTTCGGCAACATATCCAAGGAGGATGCGAGCGAGGAGGCGGTGAAGAAGATGTTCACCCCCGAATTCCGCAATCGTCTCGATGCGATCGTGCCCTTCGGCTATCTCACCCCGGAAGTCGTCGCGCGGGTGGTCGAGAAATTCATCCTCGAGCTCGAGATGCAGCTCGGCGATCGCAACGTCCATATCGCGCTCGACGACGGGGCCAAGGAATGGCTGACCACGCGCGGTTACGACAAGCTCTATGGCGCGCGCCCGATGGGCCGGCTGATCCAGGAGAAGATCAAGCAGCCGCTCGCCGAGGAACTGCTGTTCGGCAAGCTCGTCAACGGCGGCGAGGTCAAGGTCCGTCTCAAGGACGACAAGCTCGATTTCGAGATCGTCCCGGCGCCGCCCAAGGGCCGGACGAAGGGCAAGGGCAAGGGGAAGCCCAAGGCCAGGGCGACCAAGAGCGACTAGGATGCTATCGGCCGGATTTCGCGCTTCGCCCCGATAGCCGAGCTGCGCTCCGACGACCGGAAATCGGCCGGAATTCCTTCTTTCGGGGGAATGGTATACCAAGCCGGACTCGAACGGATGTTCGGAAGGCTGGCATGTCACCCTCTTGTGTAGTATTAACCTAACACACTATGGCCGATCGCGATGACTCCGATCCGTGGCGCCGCCATGACGCGGCCTTCGATCCCTATTATCGGTCCCGCGACCGGGGCTATCGCAAGCCCCGGCCCGAGCCGTCCTCCGATCACTCCGAGCTGATAGATCCCGATTTCGTCGGCTATACCGAATATGGCCGCGAGTATGACGATCGCGAGCGGGTCGATTTTCCGCGCGCCGGCGATACCCGCTACCCGCCCGATGCGGAGGAGGATCGGACCGAAGGGGACGAGCAGCAACCGACGCGCCGCCGCCTGCGCTGGCGGCTGCTGCGCTGGGCGCTCTACGGCTTCCTGCTCGGCTTGTTGGCGCTCGTCGCCTGGCTGGCCATAGCCGCGCCGGTTTCACGCACCGCGCGGCCGCTGGTGCCGCCGCAAATGATCATGACCGCCTCCGACGGTACGCCGATCGCGAGGATGGGGCCGGTGATGGACCGGCCGGTCGTGCTCGACGAACTGCCCCAGCATGTCGTTGACGCCTTCATCTCGGTCGAGGACCGGCGTTTCTACGATCACTGGGGCATCGATCCGCAGGGCATCGCGCGCGCCTTGTGGACCAACATCACCTCCGACACCCGCCAGGGCGGCAGCACGATCACCCAGCAGCTCGCCAAGCTCACCTATCTCGATTCGGGCCAGACCATCGGCCGCAAGATCAAGGAAGTGCCGATCTCGCTCTGGCTCGAACTCTGGCTCGACAAGGACGAGATCCTCGAACGCTATCTCTCGAACGCCTATTTCGGCGACAACGTCTACGGGCTGCGCGCTGCCTCGCTACATTATTTCTATCGCCATCCCGAAAATCTGACCCTCACCCAGGCGGCGATGCTCGCCGGGCTGGTCAAGGCGCCGTCGCGGCTCGCGCCGACCCGCAATCTCGAGGCCGCACAGCAACGCGAGCGGGTGGTGCTCGCGGCAATGGTCGATGCCGGCTATCTGGCGCCCGAGGTGGCGACCGCGACGCCGCTCGCCACGGTCGATCACCGGCCGCCGCCGGCGCTGCCCCGCGGCACCTATTTCGCCGACTGGGCGGCGCGCGAGGCGCGCGAAACGCTTCGCATCGGCGGCCATGAGCCGGTCGAGGTGCGGACCACGCTCGATCGCCAGCTCCAGGCGCTCGCCGAGCGGATCACCCGGCGGTCGACGCCGGCCGGCGCGCAGGTCGCGCTGGTCGCGATGCGGCCCGACGGCGAGGTGGTGGCGATGGTCGGCGGCCGCGATTATGCCGATTCGACCTTCAACCGCGCCACCCAGGCCGAACGCCAGCCGGGATCGACCTTCAAGCTGATCGTCTATCTGGCGGCGCTCAGGAGCGGGATGACGCCTGAAACGATGGTCGAGGACAGTCCGATCGAGACCGGCGACTATCGGCCTTCGAATGCCGGCGGGCGCTATCGCGGGCGCATCACGCTGCGCGAGGCCTTCGCATATTCGAGCAATGTCGTCGCGGTGCGGCTCTATCAGCAACTC
>JAIVHR010000173.1 GCA_020200935.1 Sphingomonadales bacterium | reverse complement strand
GCCTTCGGCTCCTCGCAATGACGGGATGGGTGCCGGACAGGCGCGCTCGGACTGCTTCCAACAGTGGGGAGGGTCCCCTTGCGGCCGCTCAGCTCTGATCGGTCTGGAGGTCCGCCGGGCGCGATGCCTTGAGCTGCTCGGTCGCCATCTCGCGCGCCGTCTCGCGCGGCAGGCCGAGCGAATTGGCGAGCGGGCCGCCCAAGAGCGCGTCCCCCATCGCCCAGAGGACCAGCGCCAGCGTGTCCTTGTGGACCGGCATGTCCTCATGGCCTTCGCCGAGCTGATCGACGAGCGCGTGGATGGTCTCGACGATCGGGTTGAGCGCGTCCTCGTTGCCGGTCAGGATCATCCAGCTGGCGAGCGCCCCGGCGCCCTGCTTGTCGAAGGCGTCGAAAGTATGGTCGACGATCTCGCGCGGATCGCCTTCGCCGAGCCCGGCCTTGAGCACGATGCCGCGGATCGTCTCGCAGACATTGGTGGCGAGGCTCTTGGCGAGCTCGCGCTGCAACCCCGAAGCCGAACCGAAATGGTGCAGCAGATTGGCGTGCGTCCGGCCGATGCGCCCCGAAACGGCCTTCAAGGTCACCGCCTGCGGACCGGCCTCGATCAGGATTTCGCGCGCCGCCTGCAGCGCGGCCTCTCGGCTTTCCTCGGGCGACAGGCGTTTCTTCACTATTGACATCTATGTAAGTAGCCTTAAGAGACTGATTATCGGATGGAGTCGCCCATGGCCATAGCCAAAACCCCCCAAGACCTGAAGATAACTCCGCGCGATCGCCGTTTCGGCCGCGACGAAAAACAGGAGCGCTGGTGGTTCGCCGGCGATCCTTTCTCGACCGCCTTCCTCAACGCCTTATCGGTAACCTTCCCGCGCGGCGAGGCTTTCTTCATCGATTCGGTCAAGGCGTTCCGCGACGGCGCCTCGCCCAAGCTCGAACGCGAGATCAGGGCCTTCACCATGCAGGAGGTGATGCACAGCCGCGAACATGTCGCCTTCAACCGCAAGATCGCCGATACCGGCTATAACCTCGCGCCGCTCGAAGCCGCGGTCGAGGAGGCGATGCAGCGGATCAAGGATCGTCCGGCGATCGTCAATCTCGCCGTCACCATGGCGCTCGAACATTATACCGCGCTGATGGCGCGGATCATGATGCGGAACCCCGGCTGGTGGCAGGGCGTCGAGAAACACTGGGCGGATCTCTGGCGCTGGCACTCGATCGAGGAGATCGAGCATAAGGGCGTCGCCTACGATACCTGGCTCCATGCGACCAGGGACTGGAGCCGCTGGCAGCGCTAGAAGATGAAGGCTAGGGTGATGATGCTGATCACCGTCTTTTTCTGGAGCAACCGGATCAAGGGGATGCTCGAGCTGTTGCGGCAGGACGGGATCACCGGCGCGCGCGCGCGCTGGGGGGTGTTCAGGCAGCTGTTCGTCACCCCCGGCATCCTGCGCAAGGCGCTGCCCGGCTGGATCGCCTATTTCATGCCCGGCTTCCACCCCTGGAACCACGACGATCGCGAGCTGATCGCGCTCGTCGACAGCGAATATGAGGCGGCCAAGCTGCCGCCCGGGCTGGTGGCGGCGGAATAGGTCTCACCGCGCCGCGATACACTCCATCTCGACCCGCGCGCCGAGCGCCAGCCCGTCGGCGCCCAACGCGCTGCGGGCGGGGTAGGGGGCGGTGAAATATTCGCGGTAGATCGCGTTGAAAGCACCCCATTCGGCCATCTCGTCGAGCATCACCGTACATTTGACGATGTTCGAGAAATCGAGGCCGAGGGCATCCAAGGTCGCGCCGATATTCGCCATCATCTGCCGCGTCTCGCCCTCGATCCCGCCCTCGGCGAGTTCGAGCGTCCCGGGCCGATTCCCGATCTGGCCGGACAGAAAGACGAGATCGCCGACGATGACGGCCTCCGAGAAGGGCAGCTCGAGCTCGGCAAGGGAGCCCTGATAATGCTCGATCCCGGCGGTCGCGCCCGGACCGGCGCAGCCAAGCAGGATGGCGGCGATCGCCGGATGAAAATGTCGGATCATTCCGTTCTCCCCGATGATGGTCGATTGCTACCCTAGACCGGCCCCGCGGCGGGGGCCAATTCGTTCCTGTGCCTGCCCGAGCGCATGCTGGGGAAGGAGGGCGGCAGGCGGCCAAGCACGGATTCGCTTCTCGGGAGACTCTAAGCCGAAATGGGACGAATAGGCCTATAAGAATTCTGACTGGTGACTGTAGTATCCCTTGGCAAAACGCCGAAACGATCTGCGCTGGTCATGAGGCAGGCATTGGTATAGTATATGTGTTGAGGGGGAATTCATGGCACACGGATCATCGCTTGCCGCGGTTCTTGCTAGTGCCGCGCTCCTGAGCGGCTGCGCGAGCTACCGAATATACGCGCCCGAATTCGACGGTGTCGGGCCCGGCGGCCAACCCTATCGCTACAGTTCGACCTCGGTTCTCGGCGATCAGGGGTTGTCGACCGAGGGCAGCGGGTACAACGCGACCCAGTGCCGGAATGCGGATCTCGCGGCGGTCGCGGTGCGCCGGAATTTCGGCCAGTCGCTGCTCACTCTGTTCACACTGGGCATCGTCTCGCCCGCGATGGTCGAATTCTACTGCGCCAAGCCGCCCGATCCGCCGATTCCGTGCGATTGCGAGGAAGACGCGCCCGCCCAATAGCCGCAGGGGGACCCGACCATGTCCGACGACACAACGATGTGGGAATGGCTGCCGCAAAACCGCGACTGGGAGAATTGGCACAAGACGATCGAGGGGCCGGTCGACGGCGTCTATATGCATCGCTATCCGCCCGAAAATCCGGCCTTCGGTATCGATCCGATCAATCGCTGCACGCGCCAGATCCAGCGCAGCATCGCGCATACCCGGGCCGCCGGCCGCCCGGTACGGGGCATCGGGCGGGGCTGGTCGCTGTCGGACATCACCCTGCCGCAGGGGCGGCTGATAGACATTTCGCTGTTGATCGGCCGCAAGCCGATCGCCGCGCCGCAGATCGATCCCGGCTATCAGGGCGAAAGCGCGGAACGCGGCAAATTATGGCTGGTCCAGGGGGGGACCTATATTTCCGAACTCAACCGGACGCTCGAGGACAACCGGTTTGGCCGCTCGCTGCGGACCACGGGTGCGGCGAACGGTCAGACGGTGATCGGCGCCAGTTCGACCGGCACGCACGGTTCCGCGCTCGGGTTCGGCGCGTTTCACGATCAGATCGTGGCGATCCACCTGATCGCCAACGAGACGACGCAATATTGGCTCGAACGCGCCAGCTATCCGGTTCTGAAGGATTCCTTCGCCCAGAGCCTCGGCGCCCGGCCGATCCGCGACGACAAGCTGTTCAACGCGGTGGTCATGGGGCTGGGCGCTTTCGGGATCATTCACAATGTCGTGGTCGAGACGCGCTCGCGCCGCCTGTTCGAGGCGATCAACAACGCCCATCTGACCGATCCCTTCGATATTCCCGCCGGCCAGCAGCCGGTACTCAACCGCTTTTTCTACGATGCCGATATGCGCAACCTGATCGAGACGCTCGATTTCGATGCCCATCCGCAGCTCAAGCCGCCTCCCGGCAGAGGAGACCCCTATTTCTTCCAGCCGATCCTCGATCCCAACACGGCACCGGTCGAGGTGCTCGTGACGCAGATGTACGAAAAGCCCTGGTTGGCCGGCTACACGCCCAACTACGCGGCGAATGAAAGCACCTTCGGTCCCGGCTACGATTTCATCTCGGTACTCGGTTTCCTGCTCGATCGATTTCCGGGCATGACGCCGACCTTCGCCAACATCGCGCGCAGCCAGCTGTTCCGCTACGCGCCGAAGACCGGCAGCTGGGGCGAGCAGTTCGGATACAAGGCGGCGCGCACGAAAGTGGCAAGCGGATCGGTGGCGGTGCCGCTCGATCGCGCGCTGGACACGCTCGACGCGCTGATCGATCTCAACACCGATATCGGCGGCGCCCCGCTCGTCTATGGCTGCCGCTATGTCGCGAAGTCGGACGCGCTGCTCGCCTTCAACAAATGGGACACAACCTTCGTCGTCAGCCTCGACGGCGTCGAAAACAGCCGCTCGAGGGATTTCTTCGCCCGCGTGCCGCAGGCGATGGAGGCCCGGGGCATCCCCTTTACCCAGCATTGGGGCAAGACCAACCATTATACGCCGCAGCGCGTGCGAACGGCCTATGGCGCCAATGTCGATGCCTGGCTCGCGGCGCGCGAAGAGCTGTTGCCCGCCAGCGCCGATCGCGCCCTCTTCACCAACGACTATCTGCGCGTGCGCGGTCTCGCCGACTGACGGTTCAGGCGGCCATCGCTGGCTGGGTCTGCTCCTGCTCCTCGCCGCGTTCGAAAATCACGCAATCGACGCGGCGGCCGCGGGCGCGGCAATCGCGCGGCGCGATGCCGGTGCGGCGAAAGCCGAGCTTGTCGAGCACCCGGCCGGTGCGCGGAGCCCATGCGGGTCTCAACAGCAGGCGCTTGGTAATCGCGAACATCGTCTTCCTCCCATCTCGCGCCCCCGAGCCGATACACGGGCTCGATGACGCTTGTATGTGAGGGAGATCATAAAAAAGGGAGACTGGGGTGGCCCTGTCTCCCTCGTCCGGTCCTTTTTCTGGAACCTCTGGGCCATCCCTCCCCGGAACGGCCCTTTATCGGCGGTCCCTATCCGTTTGCCTCGGCCATCTCCACATAAACGAAGGTTCGGTTGTTCTGACCCTTCTTGAAGCGGACATGGCCGTCGGTAAGCGCGAAAATGGTATGATCGCGACCGAGGCCGACATTGATGCCCGGGCGCCACTTCGTGCCGCGCTGACGCACGATGATATTGCCCGCCGAGACCTTCTCGCCGCCGAATTTCTTGACGCCCAGGTATTTCGGGTTGGAATCGCGACCGTTGCGCGACGAACCGCCAGCTTTCTTATGTGCCATCTCTACGCGTCCTTATCGTCGCTCTTGCTCGCCGCGGGTTTCTTGGCGGGCGCCTCTTTGGCGGGCGCCTTCTTGGCCGGGGCTTTGTTCGTCGCATCGCCCTTAGCAGGCGCTTTCTTAGCGGCAGGTTTACGGGCCGAAGCCTTCTTCGCAACCGTCTTTTCGTCGGAAGCGGCTTTTTCGGCTGCGGGTGTCTTTTTTGCCGCGGGCTTTTTGGCCGGCGCCTTCCTGGCCGGGGCGGCCTTGGCCGGAGCCTTGACCTCGGTTTTCGCGTCGCCATCGTCGGACTTGGCCGCGACCTTCTTCGGTGCCGCCGATTTCTTCTGGGCGCCGCCGATCCCGAGGATCCTGAGCAAGGTCATCTGCTGCCGGTGGCCGTTCTTGCGGCGATAATTCTTGCGGCGCTTCTTCTTGAAGACGATCACCTTCTCGCTCTTGGCCTGATCGACGATCTCGGCCGAGACGGTGAGGTTCTTGGTGTCCCGAAGCTTCTCGCCCTCGCCGGCAAGCAGCACGTCGTCGAGCGAGACCGCATCGCCGGCGTCCCCGGCGAGCCTCTCGACCGCGATGATGTCTCCTTCGGCGACGCGGTATTGCTTGCCGCCCGTGCGCACGACTGCGAACATGGTCTTTATCTTCTCTATCGATGTGCAAACCGCGCACTCAACCGGCCCTGCCGGAAGCCCGCGCGGGAAAGCGGGTCAGTTATGGGAGGGACGGGCGAATGTCAACCGGAGGCGGGCCGGGAAGCGGGAATTTTCGGGTCGACCGTGTTGGCCTAGTGCCGGTGCTCGGGGCGCAAACGATAGCGCCCCCGTTCGAAGGATTCGAAAACGCCCGGGATCGCCGGATGGTCGATCGGTTCGGCATTCTCGTCATGCAGCAGATTCTGTTGGCTGACATAGGCGACGTAACTCGAATCGGAATTTTCGGCGAACAAATGATAGAAGGGCTGGTCCTTGCGCGGGCGCAGATCCTTGGGGATCGCCTCGTACCATTCGTCGCTGTTGGCGAACACCGGATCGATATCGAAGATCACGCCGCGGAAATCGAACATGCGGTGCTTGACGATATCGCCGATATTGAAGTCGGCATGCGCGATCGGCGGCGCCGCGGCGGCACGCGCGACGCTGAGCGCCGGATCCGGCAGATCGTTGGGGTCGCTGTCGGTCATGCATCGAATGTAGGGGCCGGGCGATTCGGGCGCAAGCACAGCTTGGCAAGCGCTGTGGGATAGGCTAGGGCGCGCGCCGCTGAACGACCCGTCCGGAATGCGATCCGGGCGCACCAAGCCTATTGCGGACAGCCTGTTGCGGAGAGGTGCCGGAGTGGTCGAACGGGGCGGTCTCGAAAACCGTTGTGCGCTTTGCGTACCGTGGGTTCGAATCCCACCCTCTCCGCCATGGCGGGATCCTATCCCCGCCCATCCAGATAGCGTTTGTCGCTTGTAAAGCTCGCCTCGTCCGTCGATGAGAGCGGCATGGATTTTGCCGTATCGTCTGCGCAGGACACGTTGATTTCCGAAGCCGGCGGCTTCGCCGGCAGGCTCGCTGCGCAGTTCGGCGGGGATCCGCCGATGACCCGCGACGTCTGGAAATTCTGGGGCGCCGAGGGTTGGCTCGGGGTCTGCGTGCCCCGGGAATATGGCGGCCGGGGCGAAGACCTGCTTTCGGCGGTGCTCGCTTTCGAGGCGATGGGCCGCGCCGGCGTGGCGCGCAGCCAGCTCTTCGCGGTCGGCGCGCATCTGTTCGGCTGCTGCATGGCGCTCGTTCGGCACGGCGCCGAGGCGCAAAGAAGCGAGTGGCTACCGCGGCTGGCCCGCGGCGAGGCGATCGGCGCGCTCGCCTTCAGCGAACCGGCCGGCGGCTCCGATCTCGCCAGTTGCGAGACGCGGCTGGAATCTTCGGAGGAAGGCTACCGGCTCAACGGGCGCAAGTCGTTGGTGACCAACGGCGCGCTGGCCGATCTGTTCGTGATGCTCGCGCGGATGCCTTCGGCGCCGGCGCCGCTCAATGTTTCGACCTTGCTGCTCGGCCGCGATTCACCGGGGCTGACCATCGATCCGCTCGAGGCGACCGAGGGATTGCGGCACAGCAACCAGGCCGAACTCGCGATGCTGGGCTGTCCGGTCGCGCAAGCCGACCTTCTCGGCCATCCCGGCGGCGGCATGGGCATCCTGCTCAGCGTCATGCAATGTGAGCGAAGCTGTATCCTGGCCGGCTTCCTCGGCGCGCTCGAACGTGATCTCGTCGCGGTGACGGCGCATCTCACAGAGCGCGGGGCGTCCGGTCACCAGGCCGTGCTGCACCGGCTGGCGACGATCCGGACCAGGCTCGAGACGGCGCGCTGGCTGATGTATCGCGCCGCCTGGGGCGCCGATCGTGGCGAAAAGCCGCTGCTCCACGCATCGATGAGCAAGCTTACCGTCAGTACCACCCTCGTCGAATGCACCAAGGAGCTGGCAGAGCTGGCCGCCGGCGAGGCCTGGAAGGGAAGATTCGGTCTCGGCAGGGCGCTCGCCGACGCGATCGGCACGCTTTCGGCCTCGGGCACCAGCCATGTCCAGCTCAACACGATCGGTGCACTGCTGGAGCGTGAATAATGGCGCTGCTGATCGAGGATGCGCTCGGGCGGCTGGGCGACGGCGGCGAGACGGAGGCGCTCGTTTGGCGCGATGGCATCCGCACCGAACGTGAGTTTGCCGCGGCGGTCGGCAGCCGGGCTGGCCATTTCCGGACGCGCGGTCTGAAGCCCGGAGATCGCGTCCTGATTTCCCTGCCCAAGGGGCCGGTGGCGGTCGAATGCCTGTTCGCCACGCTGGCCTGCGGGGGAATCGCGGTTCCCGTCGATCCGTCGACGCCGCCCGAAAGGCTGCGGGCGATCCTCTCCGAAATCGCCCCGTTCTGCATCCTCGCCGACGGGCCGCTCGATGGCGTAACGCCGGGCGAGCCGGTCGACCGGCTACAGCTCGATCCCTTCGCAGCCGGGCAAGGCGGCGCTGCCGACGGGTTCGCGCCGGTTTCGGTGAGCGGCGACGATGTCGCGCTGGTGCTGATGACCTCGGGGAGCACCGGCACCCCGAAGGGCATTGCGATCACCCACGCCAACATCACTGCCTTTTCCGATTGGGCGATCGCGAGTTTCGGACTCACCGCCGCGGACCGGTTCATCAGCATCGCGCCGCTGCATTTCGACCTTTCGGTGCTCGACATTCTGACCAGCCGGCGGATCGGCGCGATGGCCTATCTGGCCGACAGGCCAGAGACGCTGTTCCCGGGCCAGCTGACCGAGGCGATCGAGACGCATCGCATATCGATCCTCTATACCGTGCCGACGGCGCTGCGGCTGATGCACAGCCATGGCGGGCTCGCGGCACGCAGTCTCGGCGCATTGCGGTGGATCTTCTATGCCGGCGAAGTTTATCCGCCGCGGCAGCTCGCGGCATTGATGGCTGATGTGCCGACGCCGCGCTACGCCAATCTCTACGGGCCGACCGAGACCAACGTGATCTGCTGCGATCTGCTCGACGGGCCGCCGACCGAGCATGCCCCGCCGAGCATCGGCCGGCCCTGTTCGCACAGCGAAATCTCCATTTGCGACCAATCGGGTGGCCGCGTAGAGACCGGTGAGAGGGGGGAGATCTGCGTTGCCGGTCCAACCGTGATGGCGGGCTATTGGCGGCGTCCCGATCTGACCCGCAGTTGCTATTTCGAGGGGGATGGGACGGTGTTTCGCACGGGCGATCTGGGATTTACCGACGAGCAGGGCGCGATCCGCTTTCTCGGGCGGCGCGACAGGCAGGTCAAGATCCGGGGCCACCGGGTCGAATTGCCCGAAATCGAAGCCGTTGCACTTGCTTCCGGCCTTGTCGACAGCGCCGCCGCGACGGTTGCGGATCCCGGCGAGAATAACGGTTCGCTGTGGCTGCATGTCGGCGTTGAGGACGGCTCGCACTTCGATCCGTCGCAGTTGAACGGCTTTCTGGCCGACCGGCTGACCGGACCGTCGATGCCCGACCGGATTTGCGCGCGCCGGCGGATGCCGGTGACTCCGACGGGCAAACTCGATCTGGCGGCGCTCCAGGCCGAGCACCATGCGATGCTCGGGGCTGCGGAGGAGCCGGCATGATGGATGCGCGCCAAGCCATTATCGAGAGCAAGATCCGGCTGGTTTCGAAACGGCTTGACGATTCGATCGAGGTTACGCCCAAAACGCCGTTGTTGCGCCAGCAACTGCTCGATTCGGTCGAATTGATGGAGCTGATCGCCGCACTCGAGCAGGAATTCTCGGTCGCCATCCCCCTCGAAGAGCTGACGCCGAGGAATTTCGCGTCGATCAACCGGATTGCCGGGCTGGTCGAGCGCATCGAAGCGGCCGATGGGTAAGGGCACGGATTTCGACGTGGCGATCTGCGGCGGCGGGCCGGCCGGCGCTGTCCTCGCGTTGCGATTGCTCGAGCGGGGCCGGACGCCGCTGATTGTCGAGAAGGCGGAATTTCCGCGCTATCATATCGGCGAATCGCTAACCGGGGAGTGCGGCCAGCTATTGAGCAGCCTCGGGCTCGGCGACTTTATGGAAAGCGCCGGCTTTCCGGTCAAACGCGGCGTGACGGTGACCGGCAAGGGAGCCAACGCGCAATTCTGGGTGCCGGTCGAGGCCTGCGCGCCCGACGGCACCCGCAGCCCGGCCGCAACCTGGCAGGTGCGCCGCGACGAGTTCGACGCCAAGCTGATCGAGACGGCGGTGGAGCGCGGCGCGCGGCTGGTACGCGGCCGCGTCATCGCCATGCTGCAGGAAGACGGGCGCGCGGCCGGCATTTCGGTGCGGCATGATGACGGCGAAACTTGCGACTATCGGACCGGCGCGGTTGCCGACTGTTCGGGCCAGCACGGCCTGTTTTGCCGGCTCGGGCTGACCGGCGCCAGACAGCGCACCGGCTATCAGAATCAGGTCGCCTTCTACGCCCAGATGCGCGGTGTCGAGCGTGACCCCGCGCCGCGCGACGGCAGCACCCACATCTTTTACGGCGACCGTCATCATTGGGCATGGTCGATACCGCTCGACGATACGCTGACCAGCATCGGCATCGTGCTGCCGAATGACAGCTTCAGAGATGGCAATCGCAACAAGGAAGAGATCTTCGCCGCGGGGCTGGCCGAGATAAATCCGCTGCTCGCCCGACGCACCTCCGCCGCCGAGCTCGCCTCCGAAATTCACACCACCTCGAACTATTCCTACCGCATCGAAGGCTATACCGGCCCCGGCTATCTGTGCGTCGGCGATGCCCACCGGTTTCTCGATCCGATCTTCTCCTTCGGCGTATCGATCGCGATGCACGAGGCGGGGCTCGCGGCGGCGGCGCTCGACCGGTATCTCGAAGATCCCGAGGCGACGCGAGAGGAACCCTTTGCCGACTATGTCGCGGCCGTCGATGCCGCCCAGACGATCGTCGAATATATCGTGCGGACCTTTTGGGAATTCCCGATGGTCTTCCTCAAGCTTGCCCATTACAGCCATCGCGACGATATCGCCGAGATATTTTCGGGCCGGCTCTACAGCGACAAGGTCAATGACCTCGAAGCCGTCAGACTGATGCGCGAATTGCTGACCAAGGCGGGTCATGTCGTTGCGTGAAACTGTGGAAGGTGGGAACAAGCGCGCGGCAACCATACGCATCGACGATGACGGACCCGACGCGGATTTACTGACCGGGCTGCTCGGCCGTTTCGGCCTTTCACGCGCCGATTTCCAGCGATTCCTGGATACTCCCTACGACAAGGTGATGGAGCAGGTGCGGGTGGCGGCATCAGGGAGCGAAGTCGCCTATCCTTTCATGGTGCGGCCACATTTGCCCTCGCTCGGATTCGAGCAACGGATCACCGATCCCGCGCCGCGCGAGGCGATCGATGCACGTCACGTGATCGTCGATCGACCGATGCATCTGTATATTCTACGCGCGGTCTTTCGGATGACCGACGCGGAATTCGGCGAGCGGGTCGATATTCGCGGCTGGGATATCTTCGAAAGCGCCCGGGCGTCGGGGCAGGGCGTGTTCCTTCTCAACAGCCATTTCGGCCCTGCTCATCTCGTGCCGATCGTGCTGGCCCGCCTGGGCTGCCGTATGACCGGGCTCACCTCCACCGAGTCCTATCGCGTGCTGGATATCAATCTCGGCGACCGTTTTACGCCGATCGAGCTCACTTCAACTTTCCTGCCCAAGGCGCTGGCGATGGTTCGCGAGGCGCTGCGCGCCGGCGGAATCGTGCACTCGACCGGTGACGGCTATGCGACCCACAGCACGGTCAAGCGTCGCTTTCTGGATCGATACAGGCCGTTCGCCGATGGCGCCGGATATCTCTGCCACCAGACCGGTGCGCACTGCCTCCCGACATTCGTGCGCAGCGACGAATTCGGAAAGCTCCGCATCGAATTCGGCGAACCTCTGTCGGCCGCTGCTCCGGATGCTTCGCTCGAGCAAACGATCGATCAGCTGACCGGCCGCTATATCGCGCTGCTCGAGCAAAGATGGCTGACCGATTTCGGCAATGTCAGCCCGCACGCCATTCGCCGCTTCGCGGAACGGGCGACCGCGACATCGTCCGGCTAGCCGTTTTCATCAGGGGGCACACGGCTTTGGTCGATCCCGCTTTCGGGCTATAAGCCGAGCGGGATGGGGCAGGCAGTCGAATTGAGCGACCGGGTCGCGATGCTGGCCTCGGCCTTTTGCTGTGCCGAGGAAGAAGCCGCTCCGCTCGACCGGCTGTTCGCCGCGCGGCGCTATGACGACCGCGAAATCGTTATCCAGCAGGAAGACGAGGCCCAGCATGTCTGGCTGGTGGTCGATGGTTCGGCCCATTCCCAGGCGCTCAATGTCGACGGCCAATATACGCGAATCACGAGCTATGAGCCGGGCGAGATGTTCGGTTCCTATCCGCAGCCGGCGGCAAGCCGCTCGGAAATCGTCGCCAGCGGGGGGCTGACCGCCTTTCGTGTGGAGACCGAGGCGCTGGTCGGAGTTGCGCGCAAGATGCCGGGAATCGCCATGGGCCTTACCCTGCTGCTCGCCGCCCAGCTCAACGCGATACTCGACCGGCTGGCGGCGCGAGTGACGATGAGTGCGGTCGGGCGCGTGCATGCCGAGATCCTGCGGCTGGCGGGCGACGAGCGGATGATCGCGCCGCCGCCGGTCATCGCGGGGATCGCGATACGCGCGCAGACCACGCGCGAAACGGCATCGCGCGCGATCAATGCGCTCGAACGGCGCGGCATCATCCGACGCGACGCGCAGTCGCTCGAAATCCTCGCGCCGCGGGCGCTCGCGGAATTGGCGATTTAGCCTGAACGGATGAGATTGAAGAAGGGGAGGGTGCCGCCCTCCCAGCGCAATTCGCCGGCTTCCTCGGCGCGCCAATGCGGCGCATGGACGCCGAGCGCCATCGCCATCGTCCGGCCGGCGACGATCTGACCCGGCCGGGCGAC
>JAIVHR010000294.1 GCA_020200935.1 Sphingomonadales bacterium | reverse complement strand
AGATCCTCCCCGTTTGCGAAGCAAATGGGGAGGGGGACCGCCGAAGGCGGTGGAGGGGCTTTGCGACCAACTATCGGTAGAGTGTCAGGATAACGGTGGGAGCTCGCTGCGCTCGCAGCCCCTCCACCATGCTTCGCATGGTCCCCCTCCCCGTCCCCGGGGAGGAGAAAAAAGGCGCCCCGCCGTTAACCATTCGTTGACCATACCCCGCCAAATCTTGCTCCCGACGCAACATAGAGGGGCAAATGACGTGGGACAGAGCATCGAAAGCGCCAATTTTCTGATCGAGAGCCGGCTGCGCGACGCGGCTCGGGGCAATATGGACGCCTATTACGAATTGGGGATCGTCTATTCGACCGGCAGCGAAGGCGCCGAGGTCGATCTGATCGAGGCGCATAAATGGTTCAACCTCGCCGCGGTTGGCGGGCATCAAGGCGCGCAAAGATGCCGCGCCGAGATATCCGACGAGATGACCGCCCGCGAAATCGCCGAAGCCCAGCGCGGCGCGCGCGCCTGGCTCGCCGAGACGCAACGGCGGGCTGCTTAGCCGCCTTCGTCATGCCGGACTTGATCCGGGGTGACGGGTCGTTCCCGGCGCGACTTCTTTCCCGACTAGTCCGCCGGCGGCGTCCAGGGGTTCTCCCGGTATCTCTCGAACCAGGCGATAATCGCGGCCGCCTTGGCGGCGCTCTGCGAGGGGCGCGCGGCGATGCCGCCATGGCTCGCGCCGGGCACGCGGACGAAGGCCGTCGGCACGCCTTCGAGCCTGAGTGCGGTATAATATTGCTCGGCCTCGCTCGACGGAGTGCGATAATCCTCCGCACCCACCACGACCAAAGTCGGCGTCGTCACATTGCCGACCAGCGAGAGCGGCGAGCGGCGCCAATAGGTCTCGTGATCCTCCCAGGGCAGCGCATCGAACCAATATCGCGGCACGAAGGCGGCGATGTCGGAGGTCAGCGTCTGGCTGACCCAGTTGATCACCGGCTTTTGCGTCGCCGCCGCGCGGAAACGGTCGGTCATGCCGACGATCCAGCTGGTCAGCACCCCGCCGCCCGAGCCGCCGGTGACGAACAGCTCCTCGGGGATCGCCAGTCCTTGGGCGATGACGCCGTCGACGACGCTGATCAGGTCGTCATAATCCTGGCCCGGATAGGCGCGGTCGATAAGGTTGGCGAATTCCTCGCCATAGCTCGTCGATCCGCGCGGGTTGGCCGAGACGACGACATAGCCGGCGGCCGCATAGAGCTGGTTGTCGGTCGAGAAATGCGGGCCGTAAGCGGCGAAGGGACCGCCGTGGATCTCGAGGATCAGCGGATGGCGCTGGCCCTCGACATGGCCCGGCGGCAGCGTGAGCCAGGCCTCGATCGGGCGGCCGTCATGCGAGGAGGCGACCTCGATCCGCCGCACTTCGCCCATCCGATTGGCGGCCATCACATCCTCGTTGAGGCGCGTCAGCTGGCGGCGGCTATTGCCGTCGACGAGGAAGATATCGGCCGGGCTGATTGCCGGGCCGCCGGTGATGGCGAGCCGGCCGCCGTCCGAGACGCTGAAGCTGCCGCCGGTATAGGGCCGGTCGAGCCCGCCGCCGGTGATGCCGCCTGTGACCGTCCGGATGCCGCCATCGAGATCGACGCGGGCGACATAGGTCTCGCCACGATCGTCATATTGGGCATAGATCGCGCGGCTGTTCGCCGCCCAGCGAATCGCATCGATGCTGCGGTCGAGGCTCTGAGTCAGCGGACGCGAGCCGCTGCCGTCCGGGTTCATCAGATAGAGCAGCACATTCTGGTTGCCGAGCCGGCGGTCGTCATAGCCGAGATAGGCGATCAGGCGGCCGTCGGGCGAGGCATGCGGGCTGACGTCGGGGCCCTCGCGGTCGGTCAACCGCGTCGTCGTGCCGGTCCGGGCGTCGAGCGCGTAGATCTCGGACTCATATTGCTCCTCCTCCCAATTCTCGCTGGTGTTGGCGGAGAGCAGGATCCGCCGGCCGTCCGACGTCCAGGAAAGCGGGCCGTTATGGTCGTGATCGCCATAGGTCAGCTGGCGCGGCGCGCCGCCGTCGGCGGGCACGGTGAAGACC
>JAIVHR010000293.1 GCA_020200935.1 Sphingomonadales bacterium | reverse complement strand
CGATGAGGAATTCGGCCCAGCGGGCGTTGGTCGAGAACCATTTCTCGCCGTTGATCACCCATTCGTCGCCCTCGAGCCGGGCGGTGGTCGAGAAGTTGGTCGGGTCGGAGCCGCCCTGCGGTTCGGTCATCGAGAAGGCCGAGACGATCTCGTTTTCGAGCAGCGGCTCGAGATAGCGCTGCTTCTGCTCCTCGGTGCCGAAATGCGCGATGATCTCGGCATTGCCGGTATCGGGCGCCTGGCAGCCGAAGACGCTCGGCGCGAAGGGATAGCCGCCGATGATCTCGTTCATCAGCCCGAGCCTGACCTGGCCGTATCCCTGCCCGCCGAGTTCGGGGCCGAGATGGCAGGCCCACAGGCGCTTCTCCTTGACCCGCCGCTGGAGCGGCCGGACGAGTTTCTCGTACTTGGGGTTGCTCACGTCCGACGGATGGATGCCGGCGAATATCAGCGGCTCGACCTCGTCGCGGACGAAGCCTTCCATCCAATCGAGCTTTTCCTGAAATTCAGGCTCGGTCTCGAAATCCCAGGCCATGCCTCTCTCCGGGGGCAGGTATGTTCTGTTTATCGTTGCGCCGATCATAGGCAGGTTAGAAAATGCCGGACAAGTGGGGGCGGGCCGCGCGGAGCTTCGAAGCGCGTCCTGCCGGACCGGCTGGCGGGCGCGCCGGCTATCGCGTAACGCTACGGAATGCACGGGGTGAGAGGGGGAACCTACCGATGACGAGACGGCCGAAAAAAAATTGCGCGCGGCGGGGTGCGCAGGGGCGGAAAGGCGCGCATCATGCGACTCGATAGCCCGCGAATCGCGCCGCTCGGTGACGACGAGCTCGATGCCGACCAGACAGCGGCGCTCGAAGCCTTCGCCGCGACGGGCCGCATTCTCAACATCTTCCGCACCCTCGCCCACGCGCCCAAGGCGCTGCTGCGCTTCCAGCAATGGGGCGGCTATGTGCTCTCGAAACGCAATGCGCTGCCCGAACGCGAGCGCGAGATCGTCATCTTGCGCACCGGCTATCTGTGCAGATCGGGCTATGAATGGGCGCAGCATGAGCAGATCGGGCTGCGCGCGGGCCTGACGCCCGAGGAGATCGCGCGGATCAAGCAGGGCCCCGATGCCGAGGGCTGGAGCGCGGCCGACGCCGCCTTGCTGCGCGCCGCCGACGAGCTGGTCGGCGATCATTTCATCTCCGACGCAACTTGGGCGGCGCTCGATCCGCTGAGCGACAAGGCGAAGATGGACGTCGTCTTCACCGTCGGCCAGTACACCCAGGTCTCGATGATGCTCAACAGCTTGTCGCGCAGATCGCCGATGAGGGCGGCAAGGCCGAGGCCGTCGAAGCCGACATCGCCGATTCGGGCGCCTGCGAGCGGGTCGCGGCGCTTGCCGTCGAACGCTGGGGCGCGCCCGACATCCTGATCAACAATGTCGGTATCGGCTGGGGCGGCGACGGCCCGCCGCACCGGCTGACCGAGGAGGCGTTCGATCGCATCCTTTCGGTCAATCTCAAGGGCATGTGGCTGATGTGTAGGGCCGTATTGCCGGCGATGCGCGAGGCGCGGAGCGGTGCGATCGTCAATATCTCGTCGCTCGCCTCGATCGCCGGCGGTTTCCAGCTCGGCTACGAACTCTCCAAATCCGGGGTCAACCGGCTGACGACGAGCATCGCCCAGTCGAACGCCTCGCGCGGCATCCGCTGCAACGCCATCCTGCCCGGCTTCATCGACACGCCGATGGCGATTCACGGCATTGCCGAGGCGCGCGGCATATCGACCGACGAGCTGCGAGAGGAGCGCAATGCCCGCGTCCCGCTCGGCAAGCGGATGGGCACCGGCTGGGACACCGCCCATGCGGCGCTGTTCCTGGCGTCGGATGACGCGGGCTTCGTCACCGGCGCGCTGCTTCCGGTCGATGGCGGGATGGGCGTCAGGATCGGGTAATCGCTGTAGCTGCCCGACCACCGTTCGTCCTGAGCCAGTCGAAGGGCGATGGCACTCCGCTCGCGAGGGTGGCGTCCGCGCCCTTCGACGAGCTCAGGACGAACGGACCGGGGGGTGGCTATTCGTTCCTGATCCGGATCAGCCCTTCCTGGGCGACGCTGGCGACGAGCCTGCCGTCGCGGGTGAAGACCTGGCCGCGGTTGAAGCCGCGCGCATGGCCTGACCATGTGCTGTCGGTGGCATAGAGCAGCCACTCGTCGGCCCGGAAATCCTCATGCAGCCAGAGCGCGTGGTCGAGGCTCGCGGTCTGCATATTGTGCGTCGTCCAGCTGACGCCGTGCGGCAGCATCGCCGTGCCGAGCAGCCGCGAATCGGAGGCATGGGCGAGCGCGGCGCGGTGGATCGCCGGGCCGTCGGGCATCGGCGCCACGGTCCTGAACCAGATATGCGAAACCGGCGGATGCTTTTCGGCTTCGCGATGGTCATATCCCTCGACCGGCCGCATATCGAAGGGGCGCGGGCGCAGCATCATCCAGCGCATCTTTTCGGGAATCTTGTCCTCGTTGCGCTTCATCCGATCGAGCTCGCTCTCGAGGCTGTCGGGATCGGGCACCTCGGGCATCGGCGCCTGGTGGCTGAGGCCGGTTTCGGGAATCTGGAAGTTGACCGCCATCGACAGGATCGGCCGGCCCTTCTGCTGGGCGATCACCCGGCGGGTCGAGAAGCTGCCGCCGTCGCGATCGCGCACGACGCGGAAGATGATCGGGAAATCCTCGTCGCCTGGCCGCATGAAATAGGCATGGAGCGAATGCGGCGCGCGATCGTCCTCGACCGTCCGCTCGGCCGCCGCGAGCCCCTGGGCGATCACCTGCCCGCCGAAGATCCGCCCGCGCCCGCCCGGCATCCGCGCGCCGCGAAAGAGATCGGTGTCGAGCTCCTCGACATCGAGCAAGGCGACGAAATTGGCGACGAGCTCCTGCGGGGTCGCCTGGTAGGGATCGAAATTGCGGGTGGGTTCGTCGTTCATGGGGGCTGCTTTAAGGGCATTTGTGCTCCTGCGAAAGCAGGAGCCCAGGGCGGCTGAAGCTATCGCTTGCGGCCCTGGGCTCCTGCCTTCGCAGGAGCACTCAGAGCGCCCCAGCAATCATCTTGCCGATCGCGACCGCGCTCTGGTCCTGGTGCATGGCGGTGACGATCTGGAGGCCGATCGGCAGGCCGGCCGCATCCTCGCCGATCGGCATGCTGATCGCGGGGAGCCCCGGATAGGTGGCGATCGATACCCAGCCGAATTGCTCGCCGAATTCGCGCTGCTCGCCATTCACCGTGAGCTTGCGCTCGCGCATCGGCACCGGCGTGTGCTCGAAGGCGGTGGTGCCCGAATTGGGGCAGAGGATCGCGTCATACTCCTCGAACAATGCGCGATATTGCCGGCTTGCACGCGCCTGCTGGTCGAGCA
>JAIVHR010000124.1 GCA_020200935.1 Sphingomonadales bacterium | reverse complement strand
TATGCCAGGTGATCAGCTCGCCGCTCGCCGGAAGCGCGGCCGAAAAGGGCTCCTCGATCGCGAAACCGCGCGGTTCGGCACCGACGAGTGCCGCCGCCGCGCCGTCGCCGAAAAGCAGCATCGCCAGCAGCGGCTCGATCATTGTCTCGATATTGAGATGGACGGTCGAGAGTTCGACCGAGACGACGAGCACCCGCGCTTCGGGCTCCGAACGGATGATATGCCGCGCGGTCCGCAGCCCGCTCACCGCGCCATAGCAGCCCATGAAGCCGATCAGCACACGCTCGATATCGGGTCGCAGCCCGAGCCGCCGGGCGAGGATCTGGTCGATGCCGGGCGCGACGAATCCGGTGCAGCTCACCGCCACCAGATGGGTGATCGATTCCGGATCGAAATCGGGCAGCGCGGCGATCGCTTCCATCGCGAGATCGGGCGCATGCTCGGCATAGCGCGCCATGCGTGCCGAGGTCGGCGGCATGCCGCCGTGATAGAAGCCGCCCGGCATCACCAAAGTCCCGCCATCGTCGCCGGGCGGAAGCACCGACCAGCGATGCGAAATCTGCGAGCGGTCGACCATCCGCGCGAACAGCTTCCTCTCGCGCGGATCGGCGAGATTGGCGCGCGCCCAGTCGACGAAGGCGTCGTGGATGTCGTGGGTGGGGACGGCGGTGCCGATCGCCTGGATATGGGGAATGGTCATCGCCTCCACCCTTAGCGGCGGCGAGCGGCGGCGGCACCCCGCAAAGCGAAATAAGCGGCGGGATCAGGCAAAAGTCGCGCGGCACGACTTTTGCCACCGGCGGGGCCTGCGAAGGAATAGAAAAATGGTGCGGTCGAGAAGACTCGAACTTCCACGGGCTTTCGCCCACAACGACCTCAACGTTGCGCGTCTACCAGTTCCGCCACGACCGCACATTTTTCCTTGGGGCCGGGAGAGTCCGGCCTTGGCAGGCGCGAGCCTCTAGCAAAGCCCGCCCATCGGCGCAATGCCTCTCGGCGCTTCTGAGGGCGGTGCGCTGTCGCCCGATCTCAAACCATTCGCCCTCTCCCATGGGGAGAGGGTTGGGTGAGGGGTTCCGACGTACCGAGAGCGCGGAACCCCTCATCCGACTCCGCCTAAATTCGCCTGCGGCTCATTAAGGCTCCGTTGCCTTCTCCCCATGGGAGAAGGGTCGCGCAGCCGCTGGTCCTCAATACAGAAACATCGGCATGCCTTCGACCTTGAGCAGCCGGGCGCGGTAGCTTTCGGGATCGTAGAGCCGCGCGACATCGACCCTCTTGTCGGCCGAGAGCAGCCTGTCGATCGGCACATGGCAATAGTTGCCGTCGGCGAGCGCAAGCATGCGGCCGGTATGCCTGTCCTTGAGCATCTGCACCGCCATCGCGCCGAAGGCGAAGCCGACCATCCGGTCGAGCGCGTCGGGATCGCCCGAGCGCATCAGATAGGCGAGCTCCTGCACCACCGTGCCGAGACCCGTGCGCGCCTCGATGATCCGCGCGATCCGCTGGCCGATGCCGAGGCAATCGCGCTGGCTCGCCGGCAGGCCGAGCTCCTCGTCGCTTTCGCCGCCGGCCAGCGATGCGCCTTCGGAGACGACGCACATCGCATAATGATCGGGGTTGGCCGCCCGGTCCTCGGCGAGCAGCGGCACCAGCCGGTCGGGGTCGGCGGGCACTTCGGCGATCACCGTCCGGTCGACCTGCGCCAGATAGCCGGCGAGCAAGGCGGTTTCGCCCGATCGCCGGCCGAACAGCTCGATCACGCCGATCCGTTCGTGGCTCGCGGTCGTCGTCCTGAGCGCGTTGATCGCCGCCACCGAGCGGCTGATCGCGGTCGAAAAGCCGATGCAATAATCGGTGCCGAAAACGTCATTGTCCATCGTCTTGGGGATCGAGAGCACCGGCACGCCCCGGCCCGAGAGATGCGCCGAAAAGCGCAAGGTGCCGTCGCCGCCCAGGGTAACCACCGCGTCGATGCCGAGTTTCTCGATGACTTCAAGCACATGCCCGGTCCGGTCGCCCTCGGGCTGGCTGCGCGGATCGGTGCGCGAGGTATGGAGGATCGTGCCGCCATGGCGGTCGATGCCGCGCACCGTCTCGCGCTCGAGCGCGAAGGTGTGCGC
>JAIVHR010000292.1 GCA_020200935.1 Sphingomonadales bacterium | reverse complement strand
CTTGAATGGCGAGCGCGCCGTCGATCTCGGCTTCGGGGCGGGCAACCACCGCCACCGCGCCGGCCCTGACCGCCTCGGGAATGAAATCCTCGCCGTTGAAGCGCGTGCCGCGAAAGGCGCCGAATATCGTGCCCGGAGCGACCTTGCGATGGTCGATCGCGAAGCCCGTCACTTCGGGTCCGTTTTTGCCTCCTGTCAGCACCCCCAGCTTCATGACCGTTCCGAGCGCGGGCGCCAGAGCATCGCCTGGAGGCTCGAATTATCGATATCGCGATGTTCGTCGGGGAGGATGCCGAGCAACGGGCCGATCCGCGAGACGACGGCCGAAACCACCGGCGCGGCGGTCCAGCCGGCGGTCGCATAGCCGCCGGTCGATGCATTGCCGCGGGGTTCGTCGAGCATGATCACGATGACATATTGGGGATCGTCCATCGGAAAGGCGGCGGCGAATGTCGAGATCAGGGCGTTGCGTCGATAGCCGCCTTCATGCGGCTTTTCCGCCGTCCCCGTCTTGCCGCCGACCCGGTAGCCGGGAGCATCGGCGTTGCGCCCGGTACCCTCCTGCACGATGAGCCGCAACAGCCCACGCAACTGGTCGCTCGTGCGCTGCGAAAAAACGCGCTCGCCTTCGGGCACGCCGCCGCGGCCGAGCTTCATCAGCGTCATCGGCCGATAGATGCCGCCATTCACCAGGGTCGCATAGGCATTGGCGAGATGCAGCGGCGAGACCGCGATGCCGTGACCATAGCCGGACGTCATCACCGTCGTGCGCGCCCAGTAGCTCGGCCAGATCGGCCGGCCGCGAACCGGCAGCTCGAACTCGATCGCTTCGTCGAAATGCAGGTCGCGAAACACCGATTGCATGCCTTCCTCGCCGAGATTGTCGGCGATCCGCGCGGTGACGATGTTCGAGGAATGGACGAGCGTTTCGGGCACGTTGAGATAGCGCCGCTGGGGATGATCGTCGCGAATCGTGAAGCGGCCGACCTGCAGCGGTTCGGTGGCGTCGTAGCGGCGCGCGAGCGAGGTCACCACGCCATCCTCGATCGCGGCGGCCATGGTGATCGGCTTGAAGGTCGAACCGAGTTCGTAAAAGCCCATCGTCGCCTGGTTGAAGCGCGCCCGCGCGCTCGCCCGGCCGGCATCGTTGGGATTGAAATTGGGCAGCGAGGTCAGCGCCAGGATTTCGCCGCTATGCACGTCGAGCACGATGCCCGTACCGCCCTGCGCCTCGAAACGCCGCATCGCCGAGGCGAGTTCGCTCTGCACCGCGGCCTGGACCCGGCTGTCGATCGACAGCGCGATCGGGCGGTTGCGCTGGCCGGGATCGGTGAGCTGTTCCTCGAGCACCGATTCCATGCCAGTCACGCCGCGTCCGTCAAGATTGACCCAGCCGAGAATATGGGCGGCGAGATTGGTCTGCGGATAGAGCCGCTCGGGCTCGCGCAGGAATTCCATCGCCGGCTCGCCGAGCGCATTCACCTCACCGACCAGCTCGGGCAGCGCGCGGCGCTGCAGATAGGAGAAGCTGCGCCCGGAACTCAGGATTTCGCGATATTCGGCGGTCGAACGCTCGGGCATCAATTCATGCAGCCGCGGCGCCAGCTCCTCGGGGTCGTTGAGCAGACGATCGGGGTGAACGGCGATCGACCAGGCATCGATCGTGCGCGCCAGCACGACGCCGTTGCGATCGGTGATATCGGCGCGCATCGGCAGCCCGTCGCGCGTCGAGGCGGCATGGGCGATGCCGCCCGAAAAAACGCTGAGCCAGCCGATCCGCACGGTTACCGCGAGGCTGGCGAAGATCAGCAGCAGCATGACCATCATCAGCCGCTGCGGTGTTGAGCGAAAGGATGTCGTCGCGCACGGTGGCGATCTCGCGCTCGACATCCTCGAGCGCGCCGCGCTCGGCCGACACGCGGTAGGAAATCAGATAGCAGCTGAGCGCCGCCACCGAGACGGCGGCGACCCATCCAACGGAGCGGAATTTCCGGGTGATCGTCATGGGGCTCTCCTTTCGGTCGGCCAGGGCGCGGCGTCGGTTCGGCGCGCCGTGCGCAAGGTTGCCGAACGCGCGCGCGGATTGCGCGCGACCTCTTCGGCGGACGGCTTCACCGGCTTGCCCGGCTTGGCGAAAGAGGGGGCCGGAGTCGGTGCCGACGACTCCGGCCGATGGCGCGACACAGCGGGCGGGGAGCCGCTGCGCGCGCGCAAGAAGGTCTTGACGATGCGGTCTTCGCCGCTGTGAAAGCTGACGACGGCCAGCCGCCCGCCCGGCGCGAGCACGGCTTCGGCGGCGACGAGGCCGTCGCGCAGTTCGTCGAGTTCGCGATTTACGTGGATGCGGATCGCCTGGAAGGTGCGGGTCGCCGGATCCTTCCTGGCGCCCGGCTTGTGCCCCACCGCCTTGCGGACGATCGCGGCGAGCTCGCCGGTGCGCTCGATCGGCCGCGCGGCGACGATCGCCCGGGCGATGCGGCGCGATTTGGGCTCCTCGCCATAGCCATAGATGACGTCGGCGATCATCTCCTCGTCGGCCTGGTTGAGGAATTCGGCGGCGCTTTCGCCTTGCTGCCCCATCCGCATGTCGAGCGGCCCGTCCTCCTGGAAGGAAAAGCCGCGCTCGGCCCGGTCGAGCTGCATCGAGGAGACGCCGATATCGAACACCACGCCGTCGACCGGCACGGCATCGCGCGCTTCGAGTCCTTCGCGCATCCGCGAAAAGCAGGCGGTGATCAACTCGAAATCCTCGCCTTCTTGTTCGGCGAGCGGCGCCGCCAGCGCGGCGGCATCGGCATCGCGATCGAAGGCATAGACCTTCGCGCCCTTGTCGAGCATCGCCTTGCTGTAGCCGCCGGCGCCGAAGGTCGCGTCGACATGGGTCTCGCCGGCAACGATGGCGAGCGCCTCGAGCACCTCGTCGAGCATCACCGGCTCATGCATGGCGCGATCGGGGCGGCTCACAGCTTGACCCCCTTTTCGCGGCACAGATGCTCGACGATGCGGACCATCCGCCGATCGCCGGCCGAGCCGAAATATTCATGCGCGCGCTTGGGCGACCAGACGTCGAAATACCGGCCCGTCCCATAGAAGAAGGCATGACCGCCGATGCCCGACACGTCGCGCAGGAAGGGCGGCAGCACCATCCGGCCGGCCTTGTCGAAGACGACGCCGGTCATCGGCGCGAAGGTCGCCATGCCGCTGCCGCGACGGATCAGGCTGCGCCGTCCGCCGTCGGTGGATTCGGCTTCCTGCTGCTCGAGCTCATATTGGAGACGAAAGCTCTGCGCCTCGTCGAAGCCGACGAGGCAGGGCAGCTCCTCGTCTTCGCCGAGTAGAACCTGCTTGTCATCGACCGGATAGCCTTCGGATTTCGCCACCACGGCGCGGCGCTCGATGGTGTTGCGGAAATCGGCAGGAAGCGACACGCGGCCCTTTCCATCGACCGCGTTGAGCGCTTGCCCCCGATATGGAACCGCAAATGACACGCCGAACTCTCCCCGCGGCGCAAATGCTCTCCCCTCGCCGAAACCACTGGTTTCGGCGCTTCCGTGTCTGTCTGGGGAAAAGCCCTGCCCCGTCGTTTTTCCATCGACCGGGATATCAAGGTTAATTTTGGGAAGCAATACCAATTCATGGGTATTTTACGGTATTTTAACCCACCAAGCTGCTGCATCGATTTTGTAGACTACTGTGATTCCAGCATGTTCTGGTCTTGTTCTATTCGATAGGTAAACGCCCTGGTGGGGCGGCAACCCACCGGACACTGCCTGCGCATAATTCGACAGTTGCGAGTCGCGGCGGGCGCGACTCAGTCGGTGCCGGGCGGTTCGCCCGCGCCGTCAGCGGCTTCGGGCCCGTCGATCGGCCCGGCCGCCGGCGCGACGCCGAGCTCGGCGAGCGGCTCTTGCGGCTGTGCCGCTCCGCCCGACGGTGCGCCGCCGTCGATCGCTTCCTGTTCGGCGATCGCCTCGGGCGTC
>JAIVHR010000123.1 GCA_020200935.1 Sphingomonadales bacterium | reverse complement strand
GTCGCGGTTACCGGAATGCTCACCGCGGTCATCGGCGTGCTGCTGATGCGCCAGCCCGATTTCGGCCAGACGGTGATCTTCGTTTCGATCTGGATGATATTGCTGATGGTCGCCGGCGTCTCGCAGCGGGTGATCGGCGCTTTGTTCGCCAGCGGGATCGGCGGGATCGTCGCCGCCTATTTCCTCTATCCGGTCGCCCACAGCCGGATCAACGCCTTCCTGTTCGATCAGGGCGACAGTTATCAAGTCGAAAACGCCATGCGGACATTGACCCATGGCGGCATCTTCGGCACCGGCCCCGGCGACGGCGAAATGAAATATCGGCTGCCCGAACCCCATACCGACTATATCTTCTCGGTGATCGGCGAGGAATTCGGCCTGATCGCATGCCTCGCGATCGCCGCCATCTTCGCCGCGATCGTCGTGCGGGTCTTCGTCAAGCTTTTGAACGAGGAGAACGTCTTCTATCTGCTCGCCTCCGCGGGGCTCGCCACGCAATTCGCGATCCAGGCGCTGATCAACATGGCGGTCAATCTCGACATGGCGCCGTCCAAGGGGATGACCTTGCCCTTCATCTCCTATGGCGGCTCCTCGCTCATCGCGCTGTCGATCGGCTTCGGCCTGCTGCTCGCCTTCACGCGGCGCAATCCGCACCTTGCGGCAAGGAGGATGCGATGACCGACGTGCGCCATTTCGTTCTCGCCGCCGGCGGCACCGGCGGGCACATCATTCCGGCCTTCGCGCTGGCGACCGAGCTCAAGCGGCGCGGCCACCATGTCGCTCTCGTCACCGACGATCGCGGCGCGGCGATTCCCGGCACCTTCGCCGAGGGCGAGAAGCATATCCTGCCCTCGGGCCGTTTCTCGGGCGGGCCGGTCGGCTGGCTCAGGGCGATCAAGGCGATCTGGGTCGGGCGCGGCATGGCCGGGCGGCTCTATGAGAGCTTCGAGCCGAGCGCGGTGATCGGCTTCGGCGGCTATCCCGCGCTGCCGGCATTGCTCGCCGCATTGAAGGCGGACATCCCCTGCGCGATCCACGAGCAGAATGCGGTGCTCGGGCGGGTCAACCGCCTGCTCGCGGGACGCGTCGACGCGATCGCCACGGGTTACAAGCAGGTCGGACGCCTCAACGCCAAACATCGCGACAAGACCTATCTGGTCGGCAATCCGGTGCGCGAACAGGTCTCGGCGCTGCGCAGCCAGCCCTTCCCGTCGCTGACCGAGGACGGCATCTTCCGCGTACTCGTCACCGGCGGCAGCCAGGGCGCGACGGTGCTTGCCGATGTCGTGCCCGACGGCCTCGCGCTGCTTCCGCTTTCCTTCCGCCGACGCATGCAGGTCACCCAGCAATGCCGCGAAGAGGATATGGACCGCGTCGAAGTGCGCTATGCCGAGCTCGGCATCCCGGCCGACCTCGCCACCTATATGCCCGATCTGCCCGAGCGGCTCGGCTGGGCGCATATCGTCATCGCGCGCGCCGGCGCCTCGACGATCGCCGAGCTGACCGTCGCCGGCCGCCCGGCGATCCTCGTGCCGCTGCCGATCGCCACCGACGACCACCAGACCGCCAACGCCCGCGAAATGGCGACGAGCGGCGGGGCGCGGGTGATCAGGCAGACCGACTTCACGCCCGCAGAACTGGCCAAGCAGATGCAGAAGCTCGGCCTCGAACCGCAGGCTCTCATGAACGCCGCCGGCCGCGCCCGCGCCGCCGGCTATCCGGAGGCGACCCGCGATCTCGCCGACCTCGTCGAACGGCTCGGCAACGATGCCGCTGGAGAGGTCGCGCGGGTCGCCACCGGAATTCCCGCCCGCGCGGCGACGCAGGGGATGGGTTGATGGCGAGGCGCATTGGCATTCCAAGCCCTCTCCCGGGGGGAGAGGGTTGGGTGAGGGGTTCAGTCCTTGCCGATGAGGCGCAACCCCTCATCCAACTCCGCCTAAGCGGCTTCGCCGCAAAGGCTGCGTATCCTTCTCCCCTTGGGAGAAGGTTTGAGCTGCGATCTGTCGGGAGGCGGATCTGATGCAGGGTTTCGGCACCGATATCGGCACCATCCATTTCGTCGGCATCGGCGGCATCGGCATGTCGGGCATCGCGCGCGTGATGAACAATCTCGGCTATAAGGTGCAGGGCTCCGACATGGCCGAAAGCGCCAATGTCGAAG
>JAIVHR010000122.1 GCA_020200935.1 Sphingomonadales bacterium | reverse complement strand
CTGCATCCGCATCAAAGTGTCGGCGGACAGGCCGAAACCCTTCTCGAAGCGGATCGCCATTTCCGCCGACAGGCCCGCCCCGCCGTTGAGAAACCTGCTCATCGCCACCCGCGAGGTGCCGAGCCGCCCGGCAAGCTCGGTGACGTTGAGCCCGTGCGGCTCGACGATCTCGGCGCGAAGCCACTTGCCCGGATGAACCGCGAAGGAAGGGTGCAGCTTGATCGCCATCAGTGATAATCCTCCAGATCGAGATCGCCGATCGTCTGTCCGTCGATCTTGACGAATGTCATTCTCCAATTCCTGGTCACCGTCATCGCGAACGCGCCGGCACGATCGCCGGTCAATGCATGAAATCCGAAATTCGGCGGCACGGTCAGTTCATCAAACGACCCGGCGGCGGCGATGAAACCCAGCATGTTGCGGATCCGGCTCGGCTGGATGACGCCCTTGGCCCTGCCGGTTTCCGCGAAGCTGCGGAGCGCCTTGTGCCGGATATTCTCGATATCCACCCAAGTGTAATGCCACGCTTTACACATTCCGTCAAGTGTAAAGTATCGCGTTGCACCCCTAATCCGCCCGCATCTCCTGGAGCGGCTTGTGTTCGGCGATGCGCTGGGCGGTGTATTCGCTGGCGCTCTTCGCCAGATCCTTGCCGAGATGCCAGTCGAGGATCTTCATCCCCTCGGGGATCGGCGGTACCAGCGGTATTTCGGCCGGCTCAGAGCGCACCGGCCTCCTCATGCCGATCGTCATTGGCGGCCTCCAGCACGCGCACCTCGGCCAGGATCGCCGCGTCCCTTTCCGCGCCGACCGCGAGATCGTAGCGCGCCTGCATGGCGAGCCAGAATTCAGGCGCGTTGCCGAGCGCCTTGCCGAGCCGCAGCGCGACCGAAGGCGTCACCGGCCGCTCCTCGTTGAGGATCCTGTAGAGCGTCTCGCGCGACACGCCGAGCGCCCCGGCGACCGCCGTCTTCGATTCGTCGAGCGCCGGCAGGATGGTCTCGCGGAGCAATTCGCCCGGGTGGGTCGGCCGCAATCCCTTGAGCAACGGATTCATATTCGCTTCCTTTCCTTCGCCTCGATGCCTGCGCTTCAATGATAATCCTCGAGATCGACATCGATCACATTCTCGCCGTCCCAGCCGAAGGTGATCCGGTAATTGCCGCTCGCATCCACCGCATAGCGTTTGGGCTTGCCCTTGAGCCCGTGGAAGCGAAGCCCCGGCAGATTCAGGTCCTCCGGCCGCGTCGCGCTGTCGAGAGCGATCAGGATGGTGCGGATGCGGTCGGGCTTTTGCACGCTGAACTTGCCCGCATCGCCGGTCGCCGCATCGAGGCGCTGGTGACGACCATCGAGCGGCTCATGATGTCGACGATGCCCGGGAATTCCTCTTTCGGCTTCCTGCGGAAGATGATGTCGCGCAGGATCTGGCCCGGCGTCCGCAACGATTTGTATTTGGTCCGCGAGCGCCATTCGTCGCCGGCATCCGAGCGCAGCGAGACGACGACGTTGGGACCGGCCTTGGCCTCGCGCATGATCGCCACGGGGACATTGTCGAGCACCCCGCCATCGACGAGGATGTCGCCCTCCTCGGTGATGAAGGGCGGCAGGATCGTCGGCAGCGACCCGCTCGCGCGCACCGCGTGCCAGAGCGGGCCGCGGCGGTGGAGATAGATGCTGTTCGTCGTCAGGTTGGTCGAGACGCCGAAGAAATTATAGGGAAGATCGGCTATGTCCTTGTTTCCGTAGCGGTTTTCCAGCTCGCGATCGAAGACGCGCGGATCGAGGATCGAGTGGACCGGGATGGTCATCTTCTTCATCGCCTTGGCGGTGATGAACATCTCCTCGCACTGGGTCACCGTCTCGTCGGGGGTCAGCCCCTGGGCGATCGCCCCGCCCATCGCCGCGCCGGCGCTGGTGCCGCCGTAGAAATCGACCGGGATGCCGTTCTCGATCAGCCCCTGGATGACGCCGATATGCGCGCAGCCCAGCGCCCCGCCGCCAGCCAGCACGACGCCGTTCGCGCTGCCGGTCAGGAAGCGACCGACGCGCGCGAAATCCTCCTCGCTGTCGAGCCCGATATGGTGGTGCAGCTTGACGTTGCGGCTGTCGAGCCAGCGGCCCGATCCGGTAATCTCCTGGCTGCGCTGCTCGCGCCAGAGCAGCAAGGTGCGGTTGGCGCGCAGGAACAGCGGGATCGCATGGTCCTCGAGCGGCGATCGTTCGCATTGCTCCTCGAAGAGCGGCGCGACGATGACCAGATCGTCGGCGTTGCGGGTGATCGAGCGGTCCCAATTCTCATCGCCGGCGGCGACCAGCACGATGCGTTCGGTGCTGCGCTCGATCTCGGCGAGCCAGCGGCCGAAGCCGTCGCTGTCGGCTGCAAGCGTGCCGGGCTTGTCGGCGATCGTCACCATCCGCGGCGCCTCGCCTCCGCGGGTCAGCGCCCGGCACAGCCGCTCGGCAAAGCCCTCGGGGAGCCGGGTGCCGGCGGCCGGGATCAGCGCGAGGACCTTCCCCGGCTTGGCCTCCATCGCGCCCAATTGCCCGGTCGCCCGGGCGAGCCGCTTGGAGAGCACCGAGAGGATCGATTCGGCGATCTCGGGATGCTTCGCGACGACCCGGTCATAGGCCTCGCGGGTCAGCTCGAAGACGAAGCTGTCGCGGGTCGCGCGGACGTCGGCGGTGCGGGTGCCGCCCGAAAAGAAGGCGAGCTCGCCGACCGGTTCGCCGGCGCCGATCTCGGCGACCACGCGGCCGTTGGCGAGCTGGACGAAGAAGCGCCCGGTCGAAACCAGATAGAGCGAATCGGCTTCCTCGCCATAGCGCACGAGATAGTCGCCGCCGGCGACGACGCGCCCGGCCGACGCCTGCTGCAGCGCCGCCAACCCTGCCTCGTCGAGCCCCGAAAAGGCCTCGACCCGGGAAAATTCGCTCGTCATCTATTCGCCCCGATCCGTTGCCGATCCCCGCCGGACGACCCGTTGCGACAAACCCTAGCCGCTTGGCCGGTGGAATGAAAAGCCAAAATCCGCGCGCGGCAAGGCCGTGGGGAGGGGGACCGCTGAAGGCGGTGGAAGGGCCGCGAGCGAAGCGAGCGTCCATCGCTGACCGAGCGCAAAACTGTCAGTTGGTCGCGAGGCCCCTCCACCACGCCCTGCGGGCGCGGTCCCCCTCCCCTGACGGCCTTCGGCCTGGGGAGGATTTACCCAGCGCTCACCTGCCGCAGCACCGAGCGGTAATTGGGCGCGATCCACATCTTTTCGTGATGCCCGGTCTGCTTGAGCTTCCGGTGCGCCTCGCGCAGCCGGTAGCAGGGCACGCCCATGAACAGATGATGCTCGGAATGATAATTGACCCAATAAGGCGCGAGGATCGCCCGCGCGATCGGCCCGGCGAGCGTCGTCCGCGCATGGCTAAACGGATCCTCCGAGCCGACCGGCGCGCAGGCATGTTCGGCGATGTTGCGGATGCGCACGGCAAGCTGGAAGACGG
>JAIVHR010000121.1 GCA_020200935.1 Sphingomonadales bacterium | reverse complement strand
GCGCCGGCGAGGAATTCCTCGACAGTATCGGCATCGAGCCGCCGCGCCATCAGCCCGACCGCCACGTCGGGGTTGAGCCGCGCGACGGCGCGCGCCGCTTCTGCGGTCTTGGGCATGCCGACCGTGTCGGTGCCGTAGAGCGTCTGGCGCTGGAGGTTGGACAGCGCGACCTGGTCGTCATCGACGATCCTGAGCCTGCCGACTCCGGCCGCGGCCAGATACTGGATCACCGGCGACCCGATACCGCCCGCGCCGACGATCGCCACCGTCGCTTCGAGCAGTCTCCGTTGCCCCGCTCCGCCGATCTCCTTGAGGACGATATGGCGGGCATAGCGTTCGAGTTGTGTGTCGGTGAGGGTCATGATCACTTTTCTACACCATTCCGTCACCCTGAACTTGTTTCAGGGTCCATATGCTCAGGCTTCTCGAACATTCGGGCACGTTCGAGCTTATGGATGCTGAAACAAGTTCAGCATGACGGGTGATGCATGGCTGGATGGATCGGAAAATCACACCCCCGTCGAGCCGAAACCGCCCGTTCCGCGGACCGTCGCGTCGAGCTCGTCCACCTCGCGCAGCCGCGCGCGCTGGACCGGGGCGGGGACGAGCTGGGCGATGCGTTCGCCGCGCAGCGCCTCGAACGGCTCGCTGCCGAGATTGGCGAGGATCACCTTGACCTCGCCGCGATAGTCGCTGTCGACCGTGCCCGGCGTGTTGAGGACGCTTATCCCCTGCTTGAAAGCGAGGCCCGATCGCGGACGGACCTGGATCTCGTAGCCGGGCGGGATCGCGACGGCGAAACCGGTCGGCACGGCCTTGCGCTCGCCCGGCGCGAGGCGCACATCTTCGGCGGCGACGACATCCATCCCGGCCGCGCCCTCGCTGGCATAGGCGGGAAGCGGCAGCCCCTCGCCATGCGGCAGGCGCTTCACTTCGAGGGTGATGTCATCCAAGCGCATCGGCGATCCTTTCGGCGAGTTTGCGGGCGACGTCGGATTTCGACATTTCCTCCCAGCTCTCGACGCCGTCGGCGGTGACGAGATGGACGGTGTTGGCATCGCCGCCCATCACGCTCTCTCCCACCGGCCCCGACACGTCGTTGGCGACTATCCAGTCGCAGCCCTTGCGATCGAGCTTGTCCTTCGCATAGCCGACCACCTTGTCGGTCTCGGCGGCGAAGCCGACGAGCAGGCCGGGGCGCCGATCGCTCCGGGCGAGATTGGCGAGGATGTCGGGATTTTCGATCAGCTCGAGCGGCGGCGGCGCGTCGCCCTGTTTCTTGATCTTGTGCGGCTGCGCTTCGGCGCGCCAGTCGGCGACCGCGGCGACGAAGATCGCCGCGTCGGCGGGCAGCGCCGCATCGACCGCCGCCGCCATCTCGCGCGCCGTTTCGATATCGACGCGCCGGACGCCGCGCGGGGTCGCCAACGAGACCGGGCCTGCGACCAGCGTCACCTCGGCGCCGAGCCGCGCCAGCGCCCCGGCGATGGCAAAGCCCTGCTTTCCCGAGGAGCGGTTGGCGATGTAGCGGACCGGGTCGATCGGCTCGTGGGTCGGGCCGGCAGTGACGACGATGTGCCTGCCGGCGAGCGGCTGCGCCGTCTCGCGGTCGGCGGCGATCAGCGCCTCGATCTCGTCGAAGATCGCCTGCGGGTCGGGCAGCCGGCCTTCGCCATATTCGCCGCAGGCCATCGCGCCTTCATCGGGCGGCATGATGCGCACGCCGTAGGCGCGCAGCCTGTCGACGTTGCGCCGGGTCGCCGGATGCTCCCACATCCGGACATTCATCGCCGGAACCGCCATCACCGGCGTGTCGGTGGCGAGCAGCAAGGTGGTGGCGAGATCGTCGGCGATACCGGTCGCCATCCGCGCGAGCAGGTCGGCGGTCGCCGGGCAGACGACGATCAGATCGGCTTCGCGGCTGAGCTGGATATGCCCCATCTCGGCCTCGTCCTTGAGGTCCCAGAGGCTCTGATAGACGCGGGCTTCGCTGAGCGCGGCCAATGTCATCGGCGTGACGAAATGCGATCCGCCCTCGGTCAGCACGCAGGTCACTGCGCCGCCCGCCTTGCGGATCAGCCGCACCAGCTCGCAGGCCTTGTAGGCTGCGATGCCGCCGCCGACGATGAGCAATATGCGCTTGCCGTTCATCGCGTCCGATGTGCGGATTGGGGCCGCCT
>JAIVHR010000120.1 GCA_020200935.1 Sphingomonadales bacterium | reverse complement strand
GCGGGGCGTCTTCTCGATTCCCTCGGCCAAGCCGGTTCATAATTTCACCCTGACCAGCAGCTACGGCACGCGCAGCGATCCGTTCCGCGGCAGCCGCCGGATGCATAACGGCCTCGACATGGCCGGCCCGGTAGGCACACCGATCTATGCCACGGCCGACGGCGTCACCACCCGTTCGGGGCGCTTCGGGGGATATGGCAACTATATCGCGATCAATCACGGCGCCGGCATCGAGACCCGCTACGGCCACATGTCCGAACTGCTCGTCGGCGAGGGCGTCCGCGTCCGCCGCGGACAGCTGATCGGCCGCATGGGCTCGACCGGCCGTTCGACCGGCAGCCATCTGCATTATGAGGTCCGAATCGACGGCGAGCCCGTCAATCCGACCCCGTTCCTTACTTCGGGCGAATATCTCGCCTCGCTTCCCGCGCGCAGCGATTCGCAGCTCGCGATGGGCGGCGCCAGCCAGTAACGCTTGTACTCCCAAGCGCTGGAACGGGTCGCCCGCTTGTTGCGAGCGGCCCGTTTTCCTATCTAGGGCCCATGGCTAGCGTAACCGACATCGATATCACCCCGGCGGCGGCCAAGCGCGTGGCGGCGATCGCCGCGCGCCAGGACAGACCGGCGATCCTGCGGCTCGCCGTCGACGGCGGCGGCTGCGCGGGCTTTCAATATCGTTTCGAGCTCGCCGAAGGGGTCGAGCAGGACGATACCACCGCCGAGCGCGACGGGGTGAAGCTCGTCGTCGACAGCGTCAGCCTCGATCTGGTGCGCGGCAGCGCGGTCGATTTCGTCGAAAGCCTCGGCGGCGCCTCGTTCCAGGTCACCAACCCCAACGCCCAGTCGGGCTGCGGCTGCGGCACCAGCTTCTCGATCTAGCGCCGCGGCAACGAAACCATTCGCGGACTGATTGCATCTCCGTCATGCCGGACTTGATCCGGCATCCAGAGCGTCGAAGCCGTCGGCTTCCTCCTCGGCGAGTTCGGCCCGCAGGCCGGCTTCGGGATCGCGCCATTCCTTGAAGCCGAGGCTCTCGTAGAAGGGCCGGTTCCAAGGCAGCTTCCGGTCGGTGATCAGCGAAACGGCGGGAAAGCTGCCGCGCGCCGCGGCGATCGCCGTCTCCATCAGCCGCCGCCCGACGCCGCGCCGCTGATAGTCCATCGCCACTGCCAATTCGTCGATATAGAGCGTCCGCGCCATCGCATGGGCGCAGCAGAAGCCGGCGATCGCCTCGCCCTCCACCGCTATCCAGTGCGTGCCTTGCTCGATCGCCCGGCGATGGGCAGCCGGCGCCAGCGGCTCGTCCTCGATCGCCCATTCGAGGTGGGTGTTTCGGAACAATTCGGCCGAGGCGCGCTCGACGGCGGCGAGGCGCGCAATGTCCGTTTCGCTGGTCTCGCGGATCTGCATGTCCCCAACTCCCGGCTGGCCCCGCGACCCCTATCGCGGCATAAGCACTTCCCATGAAAATCGTCACCTACAACGTCAACGGGATCAATGCCCGGCTGCCGCGGCTGCTCGAATATCTCGACGAGCAGAAGCCCGACATCGTCTGCCTGCAGGAACTGAAGGCATATGACGACAAGATCCCCGCGAAGGCGATCGAGGAGGCTGGCTATGGCGCAGTCTGGCACGGGCAGAAGGCGTTCAACGGCGTCGCCATTCTCGCGCGCGGCGAGCAGCCGGTGGAATATGGCCGCGGGCTGCCCGGCGACCCAGAGGACGAGCAGAGCCGATATGTCGAAAAGCCGGTGATCCTGGCCGGCGATTTCAACGTCATCCCAACCGACGAGGACGTCTATTCGGTCAGCGCGATGCAGGACGACGCGCTGATGCAGCCCGAAAGCCGCGAGGCGCTGCGCCGGATTATCCATCAGGGCTGGACCGACGCGATCCGCGCCCGCATCCCGAGCGGCAAGCTGTGGACCTTCTGGGACTATCAGCGCGGCGCCTGGCAGCGCGATGCGGGCTTCCGGATCGATCATCTGCTGCTCTCCCCGGTCGCCGCCGACCGGTTGCGCGCGGCCGGCGTCGACAAGGAATATCGCGGCCGCGAAAAGGCCTCCGACCACGCGCCGACCTGGGCGGAGCTGGCCGAGTAGGGGCGCGAACTTGATAACCGTCATGCCGGACTTGATCCGGCATCCAGAGCCGCAAGCGACATCGCCTGCCGCCCTGGATGCCGGATCAAGTCCGGGGTGACGAATCAATGTCGAGCCAAATTCCCCCTCCCTTTCAAGAGTGGCGGGTCGGCCATGCCCCCGGCATGGCCTGGACAGTGCGGGGCACTGTTCACCCGACACTGGGTTAGGGGTGGGTACAGAGCGAGCGGAAGCGAGCGTGAATCGCGCGATCCCGTGAATGGCACGCCCAAAGAGCCGACAAGGGCATCGAGCCCTTGCCGGCTCTACCCTACCCCTGACCCCTCCCCTGAAGGGGAGGGGGGATGAAGGGCATCGCGCCCGCTAAAGTTCCCGCCCGCTTGACGCGATCGGCCTGCCGCGTTTCCCTAAGTTCCCACCTCGTTGACGCCGAATGCACCCATCTCTCCATCGCGCCTCCCAAAGTTCCCGCCCGCTTGACGCGATCGGCGCGCGAGCACGTCGTCGGCATGGGCGAGCGCGCGGCGCAGCCTTTCGTCGGAAAGCCCGGACGGCGCTGTCGTCTCGGCTTCATCGGCGGCAAGCTGGAAGGCCGCCGCCAGCGCCCTCCGTTCGCGCGCCTCGTGCCGCGCCAGCGCCGCCGCCCAGCCGCGCGCGAAGGCCGCGTTGCGCGCGCGCAGCTTGTAGGCCGACCGCGCCGACAGCCCGATCGCCCCGCACGCCTCCCGCACCTCGCCCGCCTCCTCGAGCCGCCGCAGAAACGCGCCCATCCGCTCTACCGTCCAGCCCGAGCGCCGGTGGCGGCGGATCGAAGCGGCGAGCGCGGCGGTGTCGGCGGGGGGCGGGGCGGTGTCGGCGGCGGGCGCATCGCAGCGCTGATCCCGAGCGTCTCGAAGGGCAGCGGACGCACCCCCCGACAAGGCTTCGACAGGCTCGGCCCGAGCGCGAAGGGAGGATGGGGGCGAGTCGCCCGGCGGATACGATGCGTGCGTCATCCGACAGAATAGCACACACCTTTTCCTATTTTACAAGGGGGGGAGTAGGGGCAGCGAGAAGTTTAGAGTGATATCAGCCTTGCGTCCAATTGCAGACGCTAGACGTACTCCCCTCGACATCGATAAGCGGGCATTGGGAGAAGATCTCTTAGACGGCCGTCACCGCCCGACGCGACCGTTCGCTCTCGACCCGGAAGCGATGCCCTGAGCGTCTAATAGAGACCCCGAAAGCAGCTGCTACTGGATATTGAATGCACGATCTTTTACAGATATAGGGCGTTGAGAGCATCTTGGAGAGGTGATTGCGATGCGGAAGTTCGACATCTTCTACAGCGCAATCGCGATCACCCTCACGATTACCTTTCAGCCCGTAGCAGCGCAAATAAACGAAAGCGACGCTCTAGCCACGATTGTTCGGCAAAAGCTTGCCGAACAATATAGGGGCGCAGCCGGCTCAGTCGCGCCCGTGTTCCACGAATGGTCCGCCGAAAGCTTTCACCGCCCCTTTTTGTCAAGTGATACTGCAAGGGAGAAAGAAGCGCGCGAACGATGGTACGCAGCGCAACTGCCAGCGAGCTTCCCCACCACTGGACATGTGCGCGTCGTTTTCCTTCAGGCGTGTGCCCCACCGCCAGTGCCAGGAGTTCGTCAGTTCCGCTCGCGGTGTTCGAACCATACTGTGGTGACAGCGATCGCCCCAGGCATTTGGTTCCGTCACCGCCACCGCCAGGCCCTCGTCCTGCGCATTTTTTTGTCAGCATGGAGCCCAGGACCCAGCTTTGGATCATCAGTGAACTGCGCTCGGAAATTTGTGAGCTTCGGACGGGCTCTCGTTATACCCTAAGTTGCAACGGCTGGCGCCGGGTGACGACGAATCCGGTGCCCGTCACCGGTACGCGTTACCGCTACGTTGCTCGTAGGCCTGGAGTGGCAGACCAAACCGGCGAGTTGCGCGTGACCATGGCCAATACGCATTCCGACACCCCGATTACGATTCTGCAGTGAGATCAGGATGGCGATAACCGCTCTTGAACAATTTGATGCGGTCATTCAGCGCTTTGGCAAAGTGGCTGGGTACGCGATCGGGGGAAGTGTTCTTACTCCGATAATTACTGCGGCATCGGGCATGGCTCCGGCATGGCCTGATGGACTCTCTTTTATGACCTCGATACTCATGCTAGCCGTGTTAATCCTTGTATTTCACTTTCTGACGACTTCTAAGCGTTGGGCTTTCTCGGTTTTGCTGCTGGCCAGCGCCGCCGCGCTGCTGCTTGCCGTAGGTGGGTACACTTACGCTCGAGGATCATTCGTCATGCGTGCACCGCTGACCGGTGATCAGCTCACGCTTGGCTGTCGCTACCGCCCGGAGATCGTTACCTATGCTCGCGAGAAAGGTCTGGATACCACACGGCAATGCCCCGGAGACGATTTTCGTGAATTGCTCGCCAAAGCAGAAAGCGATCCGTTCCAAGTTTGGACCGAAACTAGTATCGCTAACGTTTCCTATGTCATCGCATCATTGTGGATCGGGCTATTTACATCACTCGCGCTCTTCATCGGCTCGTTTGTAATTTGGTACACGCGTCAGCCCGCCGCGCCTGGCGGA
>JAIVHR010000119.1 GCA_020200935.1 Sphingomonadales bacterium | reverse complement strand
TTGCGGAACAGCTCGACCGCCGGCCTACCGCGATCCATCGCCAGCTGGGCATCGAGCCGCAGCGCCTTGAAGCTATCGGGAGCAAGTTCGAGCACGCGGGCGACGGCGGCGGTGCTCTCGTCGAGCAGCCCGAGCTTGCGGGCGACGAGC
Source organism: Sphingomonadales bacterium (assembly GCA_020200935.1). Lineage (GTDB taxonomy): Bacteria > Pseudomonadota > Alphaproteobacteria > Sphingomonadales > Sphingomonadaceae > Parasphingopyxis. The sequence goes on along the minus strand of JAIVHR010000119.1, from coordinate 3,394 downwards.
CCGAGATTGAGCTGGATGCGCGCCGACCCCGGATGCTCCTCGGCCAGCGACTGGAGATCGCGATAGCCGCCGACCGTGTCGAGATGCCGGTGCCGGGCAAGCGCGCGATCGATCCGCGCGTCGAGCAGGCGCGGATCGAGCGCGATCGCCCGGTCATAGGCCTCGACGGCGGCTCCGCCCTCGCCGAGATCGTCGAGCAGGCTGGCCAGCTCCGCATGCAGCGCCGCGATCGAACCGTGCCGTTCGACGGCCGCGGTGAAAATGTCGCGCGCCTCTTCGGGCTTGCCCTGCTTCTTCAGCGACAGGCCGAGCATATGGAAGACGGCCGGCTGCTCGGGATGCTCGCGAACCAGCCCAGCGAAGATGCTCGCCGCACCGGCATGGTCGCCCGATTGAAGCGCGCGTTGGCCTTCGGCAAATTGCTGCTGCAGATTGGCCACTCGCTTGATTCCCCTCCGTCCGCGAATCGGCGTGTCTATCGCTTGCGCCGCCCGCTGACCAGCCAGGCGATCGGCCGGTCGGCCGCCTCCGGCACCAGCGCGCTCGGCGCCTCGCAAGCAAAGCCGTCCGAGAGCGAGGCGACCAGCGCTTCGATGCCCGGGCGATCCAGCGCGACGCGCAGAAGCTCGTCGAGAATCGCGGTCTCGCGCGCCATGCCCTGTTCGATGGCGTCGATCCTCTCGGCCGAGCGCGCCGCGACGGCCTCGCGCAGCGCGGCGGGAATTTCCCGCACCGCTATCTGGTCCGGGAACGCCTTTTCGAGTTCCGCCGCCGCCCGGTCCAGCGCGCCCGTGTCTCCTGCCGGCATCAGCGCCCGGCGCGCGAGCTCGGTCAGCCGGTTCTCCCGGCAGGCTTCGATAGCACGCCGCCGCTTGCGATTCTGGAGCAGGATCGGGCTGTCGACATGATGGACGACAAGCTGCACCGGCGCGCCGGGCCGCGCGACGCGGACGATCTCCCCGGCCGCCGCCCGGCGCTCGGCATATTCGAAGCCGAACTGGCTCGTGATGCCGTCGAACGCGCCGTCATCGAAGGGAAGGTGCTCGACCCGGATTTCGCCGAGCAGCCGCATTTTCGCGGGCGCCGGCTCCGGCAGACGCGCATAATCGACGCCGAGCAGATCGAGATCGTCGCGCGCCGACCCGATCGCGCGCAACACCGCGCCGGTCCCGGTGGCGATGTCGATCACCCGGCCGCCTTCCGGCCCAATATGCGCTCCAGGCTTCAGCGCCGCCCAACCGCTCAGGCGATCGTCATTTCGAGCGCGCCGTCGCCTTCGTCGACGGTGACCGTCGCGCCGTCCGGAACCTCGCCGGCGAGGATCCTGTCGGCGAGGGGGTCCTGCAGATATTTCTGCACCGCGCGTTTCAGCGGCCGCGCGCCATAGACCGGATCGTAGCCGACGCGCCCGAGCCAGTCGCGCGCCTTGTCGGTCAGCTCGATCGTGATCTTGCGGTCCTTCAGCAGCTTGCGGACGCGGCCGACCTGGATATCGACGATCGGCGCCATATGCTCCTGGCTCAGCCGGTGGAACAGGATGATCTCGTCGAGCCGGTTCAGGAATTCGGGGCGGAAGTGATCGCGCACCGCTTCCATCACCTGCGGCTCGACCTCGCCGACCTGCTGGTCGTCGCCGAGCGAGGACAGATACTGGCTGCCGAGATTGGAGGTCATGATGATCAGCGTGTTCGAGAAATCGACCGTGCGGCCCTGGCCGTCGGTCAGCCGCCCGTCATCGAGCACCTGGAGGAGCACGTTGAAGACGTCGCTATGCGCCTTCTCGACCTCGTCGAACAGCACCACCTGATAGGGGCGGCGGCGAACCGCCTCGGTCAGCACGCCGCCTTCCTCATAGCCGACATAGCCCGGCGGCGCGCCGATCAGCCGCGCAACCGCATGTTTTTCCATGAATTCGCTCATGTCGATGCGAACCATCGCATTCTGGTCGTCGAACAGGAATTCGGCCAGCGCCTTGGTCAGCTCGGTCTTGCCGACGCCGGTGGGGCCGAGGAACAGGAAGCTGCCGAGCGGCCGGTTGGGGTCCTGCAGCCCCGCGCGCGACCTGCGGACCGCGGTCGAGACGGCCTTGACCGCTTCCTCCTGGCCGATGACGCGTTTGCCGATATGCTCTTCCATCGCGAGCAGCTTCTCGCGCTCGCCCTCGAGCATCTTTTCGACCGGGACGCCGGTCCAGCGCGACACCACCGAGGCGATGTCCTCGCTCGTCACCTCCTCGCGCAGCATCGCGCCCTCGGTCGCCTCGCCGGCCTCTTCGAGCTTCTTTTCGAGCTCGGGGATCGTCGAATAGGAGAGCTCTCCGGCTTTGGCGAGATCGCCGGCACGCTGCGCCTGTTCGAGCTGGATGCGCGCCGCATCGAGCTGCTCCTTGAGCCGCGATTCGCCCTCTATCTTCTCGCGTTCGGCCTGCCAGCGCCGGGTCAGCGCGGCACTCTCTTCCTCGAGATTGGCGAGCTCCTCCTCGATCGCCTTGAGCCGTTCCTTCGAGGCGGCGTCGCTTTCCTTCGACAGCGCCTCGCGCTCGATCTTGAGCTGGATGATCCGCCGGTCGAGATTCTCGATCTCCTCGGGCTTCGATTCGACCTCCATGCGGATGCGCGAGGCCGCCTCGTCCATCAGGTCGATCGCCTTGTCGGGCAGGAAACGATCGGTGATGTAGCGCTCGGAGAGCTGCGCCGCCGCGACCAGCGCGCCGTCGGTGATCCTGACTCCGTGATGCAGCTCGTATTTTTCCTTGATGCCGCGCAGGATCGAGATCGTATCCTCGACGCTCGGCTCGGCGATATAGACGGGCTGGAAGCGCCGCTGGAGCGCCGGGTCCTTCTCGACGTGTTTCTTATATTCATCGAGCGTCGTCGCGCCGATGCAATGCAATTCGCCGCGCGCCAGCGCCGGTTTCAAGAGGTTCGAGGCGTCCATCGCGCCCTCGCTCTTGCCGGCGCCAACCAATGTGTGCATCTCGTCGATGAAGAGGATGATCTCGCCTTCGGCCTGCTTGACCTCGTCGAGCACCCCCTTCAGCCGCTCCTCGAATTCGCCGCGATATTTGGCGCCGGCGATCAGCGATCCCAGATCGAGCGAGAGCAGGGTGCGGTCCTTGATTCCGTCGGGCACGTCGCCGTTGGCGATGCGCAGCGCCAGCCCCTCGGCGATCGCCGTCTTGCCGACGCCGGCCTCGCCGATCAGCACCGGATTGTTCTTGGTTCGCCGGGCGAGGATCTGGACGGTGCGGCGGATCTCCTCGTCGCGGCCGATGATCGGATCGATCTTGCCCTCGCGCGCGCGCTCGGTGAGGTCCTGCGCGAATTTCCTCAGCGCGTCATAGCGATCCTCGGCGCTCGCCGTGTCGGCGGTCCGCCCGCCGCGCAATTCGTTG
>JAIVHR010000291.1 GCA_020200935.1 Sphingomonadales bacterium | reverse complement strand
TTCGTCGCCCGATTCCTCGTCCGCCGGCTGACGGCCGGGCTGGAAGGCGTCGGTCGCGGCCTCGAACATCTCCATGTTGCGCCGCGCGATATCGGCGAAGGGTCCGCTGCCGAAGGCGCCCTCCATCGCGTCGCGGAACTTGGCCTGGTTGCGCTGGAAGGCCTCCATCGAGGCTTCGAGATATTGCGGCACCATCGCCGACATGGAATTGCCGTACATCGCGATCAGCTGGCGCAGGAAATTGACCGGCAGCATGGTCTGCCCGTGGCTTTCCTCCTCCATGATGATCTGGGTGAGCACGCCGCGGGTGATATCATCGCCGCTCTTGGCGTCGATCACCTTGAAGTGCTTCTGCGCGCGGATCATCTGCGCCAGGTGATCGAGGGTGATATAGCTCGAGCTGTCGGTGTTATAGAGCCGGCGGTTGGCGTATTTCTTGACGATGATCGTGTCGTCGTTGGCGCCGGAAGGGGATTTGGCCATGGTGCACTCTCCAGATACGGGCGCGAGCCTAGCACCGGGCCATAGTGCACTGCAACACAAACCCCGGCCGCTTCCCCTTTTCCTTGAATTGCTGCGCAGCGAAACCGCAGCATCGCCCGATCGGATGGCGGCCGCGCTGGCCGGGCTCGAGGCCTATCAGCGGGCCGAGCGCAGGCCGCCGCCGCCTGCTCCGCCGGCGATCGCAGAGGCCGGCCGCGCGCGGCTGCTCGATTATGGCGGCCCGAAGAGCAGAGGAGCGCCGGCGGTGGTGTTCGTGCCGTCGCTGATCAATCCGCCGACGATCCTCGATCTTGCCGAGGACAATTCGATGCTGCGCTGGCTGGCGACGCAGGGCCTGCGGCCGCTGCTCGTCGATTGGGGGGAGCCCGAGGAGAAGGACGCCGATCTCGGCATCGCCGGCCATGTCGAGCAATTGCTGCTGCCGCTGCTCGACCGGTTCGGCGAGCGCGCGCATCTCGCCGGCTATTGTCTCGGCGGGACGATGGCGGCGGCCGCGGCGGGGCCGGCGGACGCCCGCTCGCTGACGCTGATCGCAGCGCCCTGGCGCTTTTCGGGCTTTCCCGACGAATCGCGCGCCGGGCTCGCCGAGATCTGGCGCGCCGCCGAGCCGACCGCGCGGGCGCTCGCAGCGCTGCCGATGGAGGTTCTGCAGAGCGCCTTCTGGCGGCTCGATCCGGCGCGCACGGTCGGCAAATTCGAGAAATTCGGGCGACTCGACCCGGCGAGCGACGCGGCGCGCGCTTTCGTCGCGCTCGAGGACTGGGCCAATGACGGCCCCCCGCTGACCTACGGCGCGGCGCGCGAGCTGATCGAGGATCTGTTCGGCGGCGATGCGACCGGCACCGGCGAGTGGGCGGTGGCGGGGGCGCGGGTGGATCCGGACGCCCTCTCCTGCCCGGTCCTCGACATCGTCTCGACCAGCGACCGGATCGTCCCGGCCGCCACCGCCGCCCGCTCCGGCGAGAGTCGCGAACTCGCGCTCGGCCATGTCGGCATGGTGGTCGGCGGGCGGGCGCAATCGATGCTCTGGGAGCCGCTGCGCGACTGGCTTCGCGAACGCTCCGGAGAGGCTTGACCGAGCCGTGTTATAGGTGTAATACGGCTCAACAATAAGAAACGACCCAACGAGGTTCAGGAATGTTTGGAAAACTCGCTCTTCTGGGCGCGGCCTCCGCGCTCGCATTCGCCGGCTATGCGACCGGCGCGATCGGCGGCGAGCAAACCGCCTCCGCCACCGGACGCATCTACCATTACATCCGCTCCAACCAGGACGGATCGGCGCCCGAGCATGTCTGGGTCTATCGCGCGGCACCCAACAAGCTCGAGGTCTACAAGGCCGTCGAGCGCTGCACCGACGCCGCCTTCGTCACCGCCTGGATCGATCCCGAAACGGGCCGCGCCTCGCTGATCAACGGCGGACGGCTGATGCCCGAAGCGCGCTACGAGAATTTCGCCCAACTCGCCTATGACGGCACTTCGAGCCGGATGACGGTCGATGCCGCGCTGCCCGATCTCGCGGTGCATGAGGAAATCCGCGTGCGCGACGAAGCCTGGCATCTCTACGATTTCGATCTGGCGACGCTTTCGGTGCAGACGATGGGGCTCGCCGACCCGCGAACCGGCTTTTCCTTCGGCCTGCCGCTGGTCTGGACCGATCCGGCGAGCGGCGATTTCCTGCGCCATCTCGGCAC
>JAIVHR010000172.1 GCA_020200935.1 Sphingomonadales bacterium | reverse complement strand
ATCACCAATGCCGAAGGTCAGCTACTCGCCGCAAATCGCGGATTCGAGATCGCCTTTCCCGGCGATTCGACGCCGCCGGGGCTGCCGGTCGGCGAGCCGGCGCGCGAGGCGCTGACCGCCGCCGGCCGGGCGGCCTGGCGCGACGGACGCGGCGAGGCGACGGGGATCGCGGCGGCGCAGGGCAGCTTCGACGCCGTGGTCACGCGTGGCGGAGAAAAGGAGGACTTTCTCGTCTGGCGGCTGAAGCCGACGGTGCGCGAGGATCTGGCGGCCGAGGCGCGGCGGATGCTCGACGGGCCGGCCGGCGCGGCGCTCGGGCGGGCGGGCGTGATGGCGGCGCTGGTATCGGGCGAGGGCAGGCTGCTCGCCGGCAACGCGGTGTTTCGCGAACGGGCGTTCGGCAGCGAGCGGTTGCACGAATGCGAATTTTCCGAGTTGCTCGAGACCGACGACCGCCGGCTCGGCTTCCGGCGCGAGGCGGGCGAGGAACTCGCGCTGCGCCTCGTCCAGGTTCCGCTCGAGGCGCGCGACGATGCGCCTTTGTTGTTTTTCCTGCTCGACGAAGCGCCCAGTCCGGGTCCGGCCGGCGCCACCGAGGCCGAGGATATTTTCGCCTTGCTCGAAATGCTGCCGCTCGGCCTGGCGCTCGCCGAACGCGACGGGCGGCTGTTGTTCATGAATGACGCCTTCCGCCGCGCCGCCGGGCTCGAGGAGGAGGAGCGCGTGCTCTATCCCGGCGATCTTGTGGTCGATGAAGACAAGTCGGCGGTCGCCAATGCTGTGCGGCGCTATGCCAACCGGCCGGCGGTCGCCGCCGACGTCGCGGTCCGGCTGAAGCGCCGCGAGGGCGAGCCGATCGCGCTGACCGTCGCCGGCGCGCAAGGGCTCGGCGAATCGGCGGTGCTGCTCGGCCTCAAGGACAATAGCGAGGACGAGAAGCTCAAGCGGCAATTGGCCCAGCAGACCAAGATGCAGGCGGTGGGCCAGCTCGCCGGCGGCGTGGCGCATGATTTCAACAACATCCTCACCGCCATCATCGGCCATTGCGATCTGATGCTGCTGCGCCACGCGCCCGGCGATTCCGACTATGACGACATCCAGCAGATCAAGCAGAATTCGAACCGCGCGGCGGGGCTGACACGCCAGCTGCTCGCCTTTTCGCGCCAGCAGACTTTGCGGCCGCAGACGCTCCAGCTGCCCGATGTCGTCTCCGAGGTGTCGAACCTGCTGAAGCGGCTGCTCGGCGAAACGGTCGAGCTGTCGGTCTATCACGGCCGCGGCCTCGGGCCGGTGCGCGCCGATCCGGGGCAGCTCGAACAGGTCATCGTCAATCTGGCGGTCAACGCGCGCGATGCGATGCAGGCCAAGAAGGAGGGGCGCGGCACGCTGACCCTGCGCACCTTTGCCGTTTCGACCGCCGATGTCGAAGCGATGGAGGGCGATATCCTGCCGCCCGCCGATTATACCGCCCTGAGCGTCGCCGATACCGGCACCGGCATTCCGCCCGAGGCGCTGCCCAAGATCTTCGAACCCTTCTACACCACCAAGGAGACGGGGAAGGGGACGGGGCTCGGCCTGTCGACGGTCTACGGCATCGTCAAACAGTCGGACGGCTTCATCTTCGCGCATAGCGAGCCTGGCGAGGGCACCGAGTTCGTCATCTATCTCCCGGTCCAGAGCGTCGACGAGGCAGCGGCGCCGCCGGAGCGCCGGGACGAAGCGCGCCGGACTCCGCGCAAGCCCGAAGCGGCGATCGAAACCTGGGGCAGCGGTCATGTGCTGGTGGTCGAAGACGAGGATATGGTCCGGACGGTGGCCGAACGCGCGCTGACCCGTCAGGGCTACGAGGTCACCGTGGCGCGCGATGGTGAGGAGGGGCTCGAAATCGTCGAGCGCGCCGAGACCGCTTTCGATCTTATCCTCTCCGACGTCGTCATGCCCGGCATGGACGGCCCGGCGATGGGGGTGAAGGTGCGTGAGATCCTGCCCGATGTGCCCATCCTCTTCATGTCGGGATATGCCGAGGAACAGCTCAGGAAATCGATCGACATCGAGCAGGTCCATTTCCTGCCCAAGCCCTTTTCGGTCCAGCAGCTGGCCGAGGCGGTCCAGTCGATCCTTCGCCCGGCAACGAAATGATCCCCCCATCGTTTGCCTCGGGGATTGGGCGCGCCGCGGTGCGTCGCTAAGGGTTGCCGATGGCCAATATTCTGATCGTCGAGGACGAACCGCTGATCGCGATGATGCTCGAGGATTTCGTCGAGATGCTCGATCACAGTTGTACGGCGAATGCCGACACTGTTGCAGAGGCGCAAAGGGCGATCAAGGCCGGCGCCTTCGATTTCGCGATCCTCGACGTCAATCTGCGTGACGGCGAGACCAGCTGGCCGATCGCCGATGCGCTCGACGATGCCGGCATTCCCTTCGTTTTCGCCAGCGGCGGACAGCTCGACACCCCGCCCGGTCGCCACCGTCACCGCCCTTTCCTTTACAAGCCCTTCACCCTCGACAGCGTCGGCGAAGCGTGTGCGAAGGCGCTCGAAACGTGATTTATGTTCTTCTCTTGTTCTGCGCGAACAAAATGTGTACAAGGGTTTCGGCGTTGAAGCATCGGCGCCGAGGAATTACGAGGGGAGAAACCACATGGCGGCCCATCTCAAGGTCATCGATTCCGATAGCAAGATGAACAATTCCGACCGGCAGAAGGCGCTCGACGCGGCGCTCGCACAGATCGACCGGGCCTTCGGGAAGGGCTCGGCGATGAAATTGGGGTCGCGCGAGGCGCTCGAGATCGAATCGATCTCGACCGGATCGCTGGGGCTCGACATCGCGCTCGGCATCGGCGGGCTGCCCAGGGGCCGGGTGATCGAGATTTACGGACCCGAAAGCTCGGGCAAGACGACCCTGGCGCTGCATGCGATCGCCGAAGCGCAGAAGGCCGGCGGCACGGCGGCCTTCGTCGATGCCGAGCATGCGCTCGATCCCGGTTACGCAAAGAAGCTCGGTGTCGATATCGACGAGCTCGTCGTCTCGCAGCCCGATACCGGCGAACAGGCGCTCGAGATTGCCGATACCTTGGTGCGATCGAACGCGATCGACATTCTCGTCGTCGATTCGGTCGCCGCCTTGGTGCCCCGCGCCGAGATCGAAGGCGAGATGGGCGACAGCCATGTCGGCTTGCAGGCGCGGTTGATGAGCCAGGCATTGAGAAAGCTCACCGGCTCGATCAGCCGCTCGCAATGCATGGTCGTCTTCATCAACCAGATCCGGATGAAGATCGGCGTCATGTACGGCAGCCCGGAAACCACCTCGGGCGGCAACGCGCTCAAATTCTATGCGAGCGTCCGGCTCGACATCCGCCGCATCGGCCAGATCAAGGATCGCGAGGATATTGTCGGCAATTCGACCCGGGTGAAAGTGGTCAAGAACAAGGTCGCGCCGCCCTTCAAGCAGGTCGAATTCGACATCATGTATGGCGAGGGCATCTCCAAGGTCGGGGAGATCCTCGATCTCGGCGTCACCGCGGGAATCGTCGAAAAATCGGGCTCCTGGTATTCCTATGATTCGACGCGGATCGGCCAGGGCCGCGAAAATGCGAAGATCTTCCTCAAGGAAAATCCCGAGATCTCCGACCGCATCGAAAAGGCGATCCGCGGCAAGGAGGACGATGTCGCCGAGGAGATGATCGCCGGGCCCGGCCCCCAGGACGACGAGTAAGCCCCCCGGGCCGGCGTCTTTCCAGGGCCGGCCCAATTCCGGCAAAGGGTCCGCCCGGCACGGCGGGCCCTTTGTTCTTTCTGCGGCATTTTCGCGCTTTTCGCGTCCCGTCAGGGGCGATCGCAACACCGCGTTGTCGAATGTCCCTATCATGTTCTTTGTTCATAAAGAAGTTGACACAGCATCGGGGCTTGGGCTTGGTGCTGTGTCTTCACTATTGATTCAATTGCCAAAAATCCGGGGGCCTACCAATGAACCGATTTCTCACCTTGTCGCTCGTCGCGGCCATGGGCGTTTCGTCCGGCGGCTGCGCCACGATCCTCAACGGCACGCATCAGGATGTCGACTTCCTTTCCGATCCAAACGGTGCGGTGGTCGCGATATCGACCGGACAGACCTGCACCACGCCTTGCGAATTCAGCATGCGGCGCGGCCACGATCTGCGCGTCGACTTCGACCTTGCGGGTTACCAGCCAGAATTCGTCTATGTTCAGAGCCGGTTGGGCGGTTCGACCTTTGGCAACATCATCGCCGGTGGAGGCATCGGTGCCGTCGTCGATGGGGCTAACGGCGCTTCGAATCACCTCTATCCGCGGCCGGTTTATATTCGCCTCGTGGCGCTGGGATCGGATGAAGAGGCTGTCCTGCTCGACGAAGACGGGGAATTCATCGCGACCGTCGCCGAACATAATGCCGAAGTCGGCGAGGATGTCCGCGACGGCATCGAAGGGCAAGGCCTGGTCGAGCGAACGGCCGAAGGCAGCTGAGCAAAGATTCAGCGCCGCCGTGCGACGGCGGCAATAAAGCCGGGCAGGAAGATGATCGGCATCTTCCTGCCCGCGCCTTTTGACGTGGAGTGCGTCATGCGCCGGCCTGTCTTTGTCCCGAGGCGCTTTTCGTCCATTCGCCAATGTTCTAGGATCGAACGAAACAGGGGCCGCCAATGACGATCACCGTCCACCATCTCGAAAATTCGCGGTCGCAACGGATTCTCTGGCTGCTCGAGGAACTGGGCCTCGATTACGCGGTGCGCCGCTATGAGCGCGACAAGAGCACGATGCTCGCGCCGCCCGAGCTCAAGCAAGTCCACCCGCTCGGCAAGTCGCCGGTCATCGTCGATGAAGATGCCGAGAGGCCGCGCACGCTGATCGAGACCGGCGCCATCGTCGAATATCTGGTCGCCAGGGCGGGCGGCGAGCTCGGCGCCCCGAGCCATGTCGAGGAGGCGCTGCGTTACCGCCAATTCCTGCATTATGCCGAGGGTTCGATGATGCCGCCCTTGCTCGCCATTCTCGTCATCGACCGCCTCGGCATGCTCGGCAAGCCGGCCAGAAAGCCGATGCTGTCGATGTTCGCGCAGCATCTCGAATGGCTCGAGGGCGAGATTGCGGGCCGCCCCTGGTTCGCCGGCGAAAGCTTCACCGCGGCCGACGTGATGATGAGCTTTCCTTTAGAAGCCGCCCGCCAGCGCGCCGGGCTCGACGATCGCTATCCCCATCTTCTCGCCTGGCTCGAAAAGATCCACGCCCGCCCCGCCTGGCAGCGCGCGCTCGACCGCGGCGGCGATTATGCCTTTGCCTAAAGGCTCCGCGCCCAATGCGAATGACGGGAGCCGGGTAATTCGGTCAATCTGGGGTGCGCGACACGTCCGAGCGGTAAGGTGTTCCGATAGCATCGAGGCCAGCACTTCCAACCTCCGTTCGTCCTGAGCCTGTCGAAGGGCGAGCGCACCTCCCGTGGCAAGTTCCCACGCTTGCCCGTGCCCCGCCGTCCGCCTACATCCCGGCCATGACCTCGACCAACGATATCCGGCGCTCCTTTCTCGAATTCTTCGAGGCCGAGGGGCATGCGCGCGTGCCATCGGCGCCGCTGGTGCCGCATAACGACCCCACCTTGATGTTCGTCAATGCCGGCATGGTGCCGTTCAAGAATGTCTTTACCGGCCTCGAAAGCCGCGATTACAGCACCGCGACGAGCGCGCAGAAATGCGTCCGCGCCGGCGGCAAGCATAACGATCTCGACAATGTCGGCTATACGGCGCGGCACCATACCTTCTTCGAAATGCTGGGGAATTTCTCCTTCGGCGATTATTTCAAGGAACGCGCGATCGAACTGGCGTGGCGGCTGATCACGAAGGAATGGGAGATCAGCCCCGAGCGGCTGACCGCGACCGTCTACCACACCGACGACGAGGCCTTCGATCTCTGGAAGAAGATTTCGGGGCTGCCCGAGGAGCGGATCATCCGCATCGCGACCAGGGATAATTTCTGGGCGATGGGCGATACTGGCCCGTGCGGGCCGTGTTCGGAGATCTTTTTCGATCATGGCGACCACATACCCGGCGGGCCGCCCGGCAGCCCGGACGAGGATGGCGACCGTTTCGTCGAGATCTGGAACCTTGTCTTCATGCAGCATGAGCAGGAGGCGAACGAGATCGTCCGCGATCTGCCCAGGCCCTCGATCGATACGGGGTTGGGGCTCGAGCGGGTCGCCGCGGTGCTGCAGGGCACGCATGACAATTACGAGATCGACCTGTTCCGGGCGCTGATCGCCGAAAGCGCCGAGCTGACCGATCGCCCGGCCAAGGGTGACGCCATGACGTCGCACAGGGTGATCGCCGACCACCTGCGCTCGACCAGCTTCCTGATCGCCGACGGCGTGCTGCCGGCGAATGAGGGCAGGGGCTATGTGCTGCGACGGATCATGCGCCGCGCGATGCGCCATGCCCATCTGCTCGGCGCCGAGCAGCCGCTGATGCACAGGCTGGTACCCGCGCTGGTCGCCGAGATGGGCGGCGCCTGGCCCGACCTCGTCCGCGCCCAGCCATTGGTCGAGGAGACGCTGAAAGCCGAGGAGATGCGCTTCCGACGGACGCTCGACAAGGGGCTCGGCCTGCTCGATGAGGCGACGGCGGATATGAGCCAAGGCGACATTCTGTCCGGCGAAACCGCCTTCAGGCTCTACGACACTTTCGGCTTTCCCTACGATCTGACCGAGGATGCCCTGCGCAGCCTCGGCTTCGGCGTCGACCGCGCCGGCTTCGATGCTGCGATGGAAGAACAGAAAAAGGCGGCGCGCGCGGCCTGGAAGGGGTCGGGCGATACGGCGTCCGAGGATGTCTGGTTCGACATTGCCGAAGCCCATGGCGGCACCGAATTCACCGGTTACACGTCGGACGAAGGCGAGGGCCAGGTCGTCGCGCTCGTCCGCGACGGCGCGCAGGTCGAGAAGGCGAGCGAAGGCGACGAGGTGATCGTCGTCACCAACCAGACGCCCTTTTACGGCGAGAGCGGCGGCCAGATGGGCGATACAGGTATCATTAGCGATACCAACGGTTTGCGGATCGAGGTTGAGGATACGTCCAAACCGCTGGGGCGGCTGCACGCCCATCACGGCAAGGTCGTTTCCGGCGCCCTGGGTGTAAACGAGACCGTCCACCTCGCGATCGATTCCGAGCGCCGCGCACGGTTGCGCGCCAATCACAGCGCGACTCACCTGCTGCATGCCGCGCTCCGCCGCCGGCTCGGCGACCATGTGACGCAAAAGGGCAGCCTCGTCGCCGAAGACCGGCTGCGCTTCGATTTTTCGCACCCCAACGCGCTGAGCGCCGAGGAGCTCGCCACCCTCGAAGCCGACGTCAACGCGCAGATCCGCGGCAACGCACCGGTCTCGACGCGGTTGATGACCCCCGACGAGGCGGTCGAAGCCGGTGCGCTGGCGTTGTTCGGCGAGAAATATGGCGAGGAGGTGCGCGTGCTCTCGATGGGCGCGGGCGATGCCGGCGACTATTCGGTCGAATTGTGCGGCGGCACGCATGTCGATGCGCTCGGCGATATCGGGCTCTTCGTCATCACCTCCGAGAGCGCGGTCTCCTCGGGCGTCCGGCGGATCGAGGCGCTGACCGGCGAGGCCGCTCGGCAATGGTACCGGCGGCGTGAAGCGCAGCTGCTCGAAGCGGCCGGCGCGCTCAAGTCGTCGCCCGACGAATTGCCGGGCCGGATCGCCGCGCTGGTCGAAGAGCGCAAGCGGCTCGAGCGCGAGCTCGCCGAGGCCAAGAAGACGCTGGCGCTGGGCGGCGGCGCGGCCGGCGCCGAGGCGGAGACAAGTGAAACGCTCGGCGGCACCGATTTCATCGGCCGCGTGCTCGACGGCGTCGAGCCCAAGGCGCTACGCGGCATGATCGACGAGGCGAAGTCGAAGCTCGGCTCGGGCGTCGTTGCCTTCGTCGCGGTCAATGACGGACGGGCGAGCGTTGCCGTCGGCGTCACCGACGATCTGACCGGTGATCTCGATGCCGTCGAGCTTGTGCGCGCGGCGGTCGAGGCGCTGGGCGGCAAGGGGGGCGGCGGCCGCCCCGATATGGCGCAGGGCGGCGGGCCCGACGGCGGCAAGGCCGAGGCTGCGCTCGATGCGCTGCGCCGCCGGCTCGAGGCGGTGGCGGCCTAGCCTTCGATATCGCGCAGCCGTTTGGGGACGAGCACGGGGCGGCGTTCGACGCCGCCGCTATCGGCGAGGATTGCCTTGCGCAATTCCTCGCGTTGCGAGGATTCGACCGTTTCGGGTACCGCGTCGGTGGCGCCGGCGCGATAAAGTGCGGCCGCATGATCGGGATCGCGGGCGCGCGCGATGATCGTCAGCTCGGGATAGGCGGCGCGCGCCCGCCGGGTGAGGTTCACCAGCGCCACAGGATCGTCCATCGTCAGGATCAGCGCGCTCGCCTGTTCCATGTCGAGATGCGCAAGAAAATCGGCATGCGACACATCGCCATAGATGGTCGGGATGCCTTCGCGCCGGCCATGCGCCACGGTGTCGATGTCCGAATCGATAGCCACGAAGGGCTGGTCGTGCCGGGTCAGCATGTCGGCGACGAGCCGGCCGACGCGTCCCAGCCCGACAACGATCGCGCGGTCTTCGATCTCGAGCTCTTCGGGCAGCTCGATCTTGTATTCGCGCATCTCGACCCGGAGCGCGACCGCCCGCCCGGCCTTGGCGAGCAGCGGCGTGATGGTCAACCCGATCGCCGTCACGGTCTGCCAGAAAGCGGCGGTGGAGGGCTGGATGAGCTGCGCGGCCAGCGCCGCGGCGAGCACGATCAGCGTGGTTTCGGACGGCGAGGCCATCAGCAGGCCCGATTCGATAGCGGTCGCCTGGCGCGCGCCGGACATGCGGAGCAGCAGCGCCGTGACACAGGTTTTGACAGCGATGACGCCGACAACCGCGAGGGTCAGCGACACCCAGTTTTCAAGAATCAGCCGGAGATCGAGGCTCATACCGACGGTGATCAGGAAGACGCCCAACGCAAGGCCGGTGAAGGGCGCGGTGATGACCTCGACTTCGCTGCGATATTCGGTCTCGGCGAGCAGCAGCCCGGCGACCAGCGCGCCGACGATCGGCGAGAGGCCGACGGCCGTCGTCGCAAGGCTGGCGAGGATGACGGTCAGCAGGCTGACCGCGAGAAACACCTCCGAGCTCTTGGTGCGCGCGGCCTGCGCGAAGATGCGCGGCAACAGATAGCGGCCGCCGACCACCATCGCGGCAACCGTCGCCACTCCGAAGAGCAGCGTCTGGCTGAGCCCGGCGAATCCACCATTGGCCGCCGCCGGCCCCATCGCGCCGAGGAAGAAGATGATCGGCACGATCGCCACATCCTCGAACAGCAGCATGCCGAGTGCGGCCCGCCCGACCGCCGATTTGGTGCCCGAGATCGGCAGCACCAGCGCCGTCGAGGAAAGTGCCAGCGCCAATCCGAGCCCGAGGGCGCCGATCGCTCCCTGGTTAAGGGCAAAGAGCGCGCCCGCGATGATAAACCCGCTGATCAGCAATTCGGCCGCGCCGATTCCGAAGACAACCCCGCGCATCGCCCAAAGCCGCTTGACCGACAGTTCGAGGCCGATCGAGAAGAGCAGCAGGATGATGCCCAGTTCGGCGAAGGGCTCGACCGCTTCGGGCTCGGTGATCGTCACATAATAGAGCCACGGCGCGCGATCGGTCAGCGAACCGAGACCCGCCGGTCCGGCGAGCACACCGACCAGGATGAAGCCGATGATCGGCGTGATCCGGAAGCGCGCGAACAGCGGAATGACGAGCCCGGCCGCGCCGAGGATCACCAGCGCGTCGGACAGGCCCGTCGATTCAAATCCGCCATGCATGGCTCGCTTCTAGTGGCAGTCGGGCGTAAATGTCAGCGGCAATGGCCGATAATTTTTCGAAACTGGTGATCGTCGGCGGCGGGCCGGCCGGGCTGATGGCCGGGCTGCTCTTCGCGCGTGCCGGCGTTGCGGTGACGGTGCTCGAGAAGCATGCCGATTTTCTGCGCGATTTTCGCGGCGATACCGTGCATCCCTCGACGCTTGAAATATTCGCCCAGTTGGGTTTGCTCGACGATGTGCTGGCGCTGCCGCATGACAAGGTCGAGCGAATTCGCGCCCGGGTAGCCGGCAGATACCTTAATGTTGCCGATTTTTCCCATCTGTCGGTCGCCGCGCCGTTCATCGCGATGATGCCGCAATGGGACCTGCTCGATTTCATCGCCGATCGGGCCCGGACCTATGCCGGCTTCAGTCTGCGGATGGAATGCGAAGCGAAGGGCGTCGCGACCGACGGGGAAGGACGCGTTTGCGGCGTCGATCTCGCCGATGGCGAGCGCATCGGCGCCCATCTCGTCATTGCGGCCGACGGTCGTCGATCGGTGCTGCGCGACGCCGCGAAACTCCCGCTCGAAGGCATTGGCGCGCCGATGGACGTTTTCTGGTTCCGTGTCGCCAAACGGCGCGAAGGCGAGAACCGCACTTTCGGCGTATTCGAACAGGGCCATATTCTCGCGATCATCGACCGCGGCGATTATTGGCAATGCGCCTATGTCTTCGCCAAGGGCACCGGCGACCGGGTCAAGGAGCGCGGCATCGATGCCTTCCGAAGCGAGCTGGTGCGGATCGTGCCCGACTTCGCCGAAGGGGTCGGCGCGATTACAAGCTGGAACGACGTCAAACTGCTGTCGGTCGCGCTCGATCGGCTGACGCGCTGGCACCGGCCCGGATTGCTGGCGATCGGCGACGCCGCCCACGCCATGTCGCCGATCGGCGGAGTCGGCATCAATCTCGCTGTCCAGGATGCAGTGGCGGCCGCGAATGTGCTGGCCGGCCCGATGGCGCGCCGCGAAGCGGCCGATCCGCTGCTCGAAAAGGTGCAGGCGCGGCGATGGAAGCCGACAGTGCGGATGCAGCGGCTGCAGAAACTCGCCCAGGACAATTTGATCGCGCCGCTGCTTTCGGGCGAGAGCGAACTCGAAAAGCCTCCGCTGGCGCTGAGGCTGATCGACCGGGTGCCGCTGCTCCAGCGCATCCCGGCGCGCATCATCGGGCTCGGTTTCGGGCGGGAAAGAGTGGAGTCGCCCGACTGTGCTCTTGAGGAGGCAGGAGCTTAGAGCTGCAAGCGAATTGCCTGGCGGCTCTAAGCTCCTGCCTGCGCAGGAGTACGGGCTACTACCAGTTCCCCATCTCGGTTTCGAGATTGTCGACGATTGCCGCGAAGAATTGTTCGCTCGTCAGCCAGGCCTGTTCGGGGCCGATCAGGATCGCCAGATCCTTGGTCATCTGTCCGCCTTCGACCGTCTCCACGCAAACCCGCTCGAGCGTCTCGGCGAAGCGCGTCACATCGGGCGTCTCGTCGAACTTGCCGCGATATTTGAGGCCGCCGGTCCAGGCGAAGATCGAGGCGATCGGGTTGGTCGAGGTCGCCTTGCCTTCCTGATGCATGCGATAATGGCGGGTAACGGTGCCGTGGGCGGCCTCCGATTCGATCGTCTTGCCGTCGGGCGCCATCAGCACCGATGTCATCAGGCCAAGCGAGCCGAAGCCCTGCGCCAGGGTGTCCGATTGAACGTCGCCGTCGTAATTCTTGCAGGCCCAGACGAATTTTCCCGACCATTTGAGCGCGCTCGCCACCATGTCGTCGATCAGCCGGTGCTGATATTCGATGCCGACCCGGTCGAAATCGGCCTTGAACTCCTCCTCGAATATCTGTTCGAACAGATCTTTGAATCGGCCGTCATATTTCTTCATGATGGTGTTCTTGGTCGACAGGTAGACCGGCCATTCGCGCTGCAGGCCATAATTAAAGCTGGCACGTGCGAAATCGCGGATGCTGTCGTCGAGATTGTACATCGCCATGGCGACGCCGGGGGAGGGGAAGCGGAACACCTCCTCGTCCTGAACCGAGCCGTCATCGCCCTCGAATATCAGCCGCAGCTTGCCGGGACCGGGAACGATAATGTCGGTCGCGCGATATTGGTCGCCGAAGGCGTGGCGGCCGATGACGATCGGGTCGGTCCAGCCCGGCACCAGCCGCGGCACATTGTCGATCACGATCGGCTCGCGG
>JAIVHR010000290.1 GCA_020200935.1 Sphingomonadales bacterium | reverse complement strand
GATGACCGCGACGCCGATCCCGCGCACGCTGACGCTTACCCATTATGGCGAGATGGACGTCTCGCAGCTCGACGAGATGCCGCCGGGCCGGCAGCCGATCGAAACCCGCGTCATGGCCGCCGCGCGGCTCGAGGAGATCGTCGACGCGCTGGGCCGCCATATCGCCGGCGACGGCCAGGCCTATTGGGTCTGCCCGCTGATCGAGGAGAGCGACACGCTCGAGGAAGCGGCGGCCGAGGAGCGCGCGCGCGTGCTGGAGGCGCGTTTCGGCGAGGATCGCGTCGGGCTCGTCCATGGCCGGATGAAGGGGCCCGAGAAGGACGCCGTGATGCAGAGCTTTGCCGACGGCGAGCTCGCGGTCCTCGTCGCGACGACGGTGATCGAGGTCGGGGTCGATGTGCCGAATGCCACGTTGATGATCGTCGAGGGCGCCGAGCGTTTCGGCCTCGCCCAGCTCCACCAGTTACGAGGACGCGTCGGGCGCGGCAGCGAGCGCTCGATTTGCCTGCTGCTGCGCGGCGACATGCTCAGCGAAACGGCGCGCGCGCGGCTTGCGCTGTTGCGCGAGACCAATGACGGCTTCCGGATCGCCGAGGAGGATCTGCGGCTGCGCGGCGCCGGCGAGCTGCTCGGCACCCGGCAATCGGGCGAGGAAGGCTTCCGGCTGGCGACGCCCGAGCTGGTCCAGGAACTGGCGCCGGCCGCCAATGACGATGCGAGGCTGCTGATCGAAAGGGAAGGGGGGCTCGACAGCCCGCGCGGCCAGGCGGCCCGGATCGCGCTCCATCTGTTCCGCCGCGATCAGGCCGTGCCGCTGCTTAGGTCGGGATAACGAATTTCGTCATGCCGGACCTGATCCGGCATCCAGAGCCGCAGGCGCCATTGCTTGCCGCCCTGGACCCCGGATCCCCCGCCTTCGCGAGGGCAGGCAAGTCCGGGGTGACGGAAAGACTGCTTCTAATCGTTCTGCGGATTGGGCGTCGAATCGAGCATTTCGCGATAGCCGCGCGCGTCGAAGGGCCGGATGAATTCGGCGCCGACGCGGTCGGAGAGCGACCAGACGATCCTGGCGTTGACCCTGGGCGAGGGCCTGTGCAGCCATCTCGTTTACTCCACTTGTCGTTCAGTAGGCACAAGATGAAGCAAAGAGTTTAAGGGAGGCGCAAGGCCTGTCCCTAAATTCGGCTTAACTACGTAAAACCGCCCGATTGCGCGGGTCAGCCGCGGACGAGGCGACCGTGCTTCTTCTTGCCGGCGGAGATGCGGACCGGGGAATCACCGATCGCCACGATGGCCGACTCGTCCTGCACCTGTTCACCGTCGACCCGGGCCCCGCCGCCGCGGATCAGCCGCTTGGCCTCGCCGCGCGAAGCAACGAGCTCGAGCGCGACCAGCGCGTCGACGAGGGCGATCTCGGCCTCGCCGACCGAATGGGTCGGCAGGTCTTCGCCGATCGCGCCCTGTTCGAAGGTCTTCTCCGCGGTCGCCGCCGCGTCGCGCGCTGCCGCTTCGCCATGGGCCATCGCCGTCGCCTCGTTGGCGAGCGTCTTCTTCGCTTCGTTGAGCTCGGCGCCTTCGAGCGTCTCGAGGCGCGCGATTTCGTCCTCGGGAAGCTCGGTGAAGAGCCGCAGAAAGCGTCCGACATCGGCGTCATGCGTATTGCGCCAGAATTGCCAGTAATCGTAGGCGGGGAGGAAATCCTCGAGCAGCCAGACGGCGCCGTCGGCGGTCTTGCCCATCTTGGCGCCGTCCGCGGTGGTGACGAGCGGGCTGGTCAGTCCAAACAGCTCGACGCCTTCCATGCGCCGGCCGAGATCCATGCCCGCGACGATGTTCGACCATTGCTCCGACCCGCCGAATTGCACGCGGCAGGCATGGCGCTTATAGAGCTCGACGAAGTCGTAGGCCTGCAGGATCATATAGTTGAATTCGAGAAAACTCAGCGATTGTTCGCGGTCGAGCCTCTGCTTGACCGATTCGAGGCCGAGCATGCGGTTGATCGAGAAATGCCGTCCCGTCTCGCGCAGGAAGGGGATGTATCGGAGGCCATCGAGCCAGTCGGCATTGTCGACCATGATCGCGTCGGTAGGGCCGTCGCCGAATGTCAGGAACTTCTCGAAAATGCGCAGGATCGAGGCCTTGTTCGCCTCTATCGTCGCATCGTCGAGCATCGGACGCGCCTCGGTCTTGTCGGATGGGTCGCCGATCTTGGTCGTGCCGCCGCCCATGATGACGATCGGCTTGTGGCCCGTCTGCTGGAGCCGTCTCAGCGTCATGATCTGGACGAGGCTGCCGACATGGAGGCTCGGCCCGGTGCAATCGAAGCCGATATAGCCGGTGACCGATTCCTTCGCCGCAAGCGCATCGAGCCCCTCGGCATCGGTCGCCTGGTAGATATGGCCGCGCGTCTGGAGTAGGCGCATGAGATCGGATCGAAACTCGGTCATCGCGGCGCGTTAGCACGGAGAATGCCGGTCTGCCACAAAGCCGTTCGTCCTGAGCTTGTCGAAGGACTGTCCTTTTCTCTAACACTGCCAAATGCCGTTCTGGACCTACATGTTGCATTGCCGGGGCGGCTATTATTACACCGGTTATACCGACCAGCTCGAAACCCGCGTGGCCGCCCACGAGGCGGGGATGATCGAAGGCTTTACGAAGGATCACCTTCCTGTTTCGCTTGTCTGGTCCGGTGAATTTCCGACTTCGAGACTGAATCGTATCTCGAAATCAATCTCTCGCCTTCGACCCGCTGGGCCGCTTATCAATTCGACTCCTATCGATCGGGCATGCGCAATGCGCTGATCGACGAACCGCCTCAGATCAAGGTGACGCAAAGCGAAGATCGGTTCCGATTGAAGGCTTTGGTCAGACTGCCGGACGTGTCATCGGGGAGTTGGCAAGCAGCCCTCTCCGCCGTCATCGAGGAAACCGACGGCACCAAATCCTGTTGGTCGCTGGCCCATCCGGCGGGGGAGCCCGATTTCCATCACCCGGATTGCTTTACGCTCGAACTGCCGCCACCTAACGCGACATGAAATTCGGAATCGATCGCCTGCTCGCCGAGCCTGAATTGCGCAAGCCGCTCGAGGGCAGGCGGGTCGCATTGCTCGCCCATCCGGCTTCGGTGACCGCCGATCTAACCCATTCGCTCGATGCGCTGGTCGCGGCCGGCGTCAACGTCACCGCCGCCTTCGGCCCGCAGCACGGGATCAAGGGCGACAAGCAGGACAATATGGTCGAGACGAAGGACGAGACCGATCCGGCGCTCGGCATCCCGGTCTTCAGCCTCTATGGCGAGCTGCGCCGGCCGAGCGGACAATCGATGGGCACTTTCGATACGTTGCTGATCGATCTGCAGGATCTCGGCTGCCGCATCTACACCTTCGTGACGACGCTGCGCTACATGCTCGAAGCCGCCGCCGAGCACGGCAAATCCGTCTGGGTGCTCGATCGGCCCAATCCCGTCGGACGCCCGATCGAGGGACTCGCGCTGCGCGACGGCTGGGAGAGCTTCGTCGGCGCCGGGCCGATGCCGATGCGCCACGGCATGACGCTCGGCGAGCTCGGGCACTGGTTCATCGAGCTGCTCGGCCTCGATGTCGATTATCGCGTGATCGCGATGGAAGGCTGGGCGCCCGATGCGGCGCCGGGCTTCGGTTGGCCGCTCGGCGAGCGGATCTGGATCAATCCGAGCCCCAACGCGCCCAACCTCAATATGGCGCGCGCCTATGCCGGGACGGTGATGCTCGAAGGCACGACCTTGAGCGAGGGCAGGGGGACGACGCGCCCGCTCGAACTTTTCGGCGCCTCCGATATCGACGCCGCGGCCGTCGCCGAGGTAATGGCTGCGCTGGCGCCCGAATGGATCGAAGGCTGCATTCTGCGCGAATGCTGGTTCGAGCCGACCTTCCACAAGCATGCCCGCGCGCCCTGTCATGGCCTCCATATCCACGCCGAAGGCCCGGCTTACGATCAGGCCGCCTTCAAGCCCTGGCGGCTCCAGGCGTTGGCGTTCAAGGCGATCCGGCGAATCCATCCGGGCTACGATCTGTGGCGCGATTTTCCTTACGAGTATGAATTCGACAGGCTGGCGATCGACGTCATCAATGGCGGGCCGCAGCTCAAACAGTGGGTCGATGACGGCGCGGCAGAGCCCGGCGATCTCGACGCGCTCGCCAAGGCCGACGAGGCGGCTTGGGCCGAGGAGCGGGTCCGCCACCTGCTCTATTGACGCGCGCCGTCCGATCGCTGGACAGCCTGTCCGGCGGTGATTAGGGGCGCTGCATGACCGACGCGCTGCAAAGCCTGGCCGACCGCGCCGCTCGCCATATGTCGGCCGGCCGTTTCGCGGAGGCGGCAACCGATTTCGCCGCGGTGCTGGCGCGCGAACCCGACCATCCCGACATCTGGTACAATCTCGGCTACGCCCAGCGCCGCGCGCGGCAATATGAAGAGGCGCTGGCCGCCTACCGGCAGGCGCTCGATCGCGGCGTCGGCGGGCCCGAAGAAGTGCATCTCAACCGCGCGGTGATCCTCGCCCACGATCTCGGCCGGTCCGACGAGGCGATGGGCGAGCTGGCGGCCGCGCTGAAGCTCGCGCCGCGCTATTTTCCGGCTTTGCTCAACCTCGGCGGCATCCATGAGGATCGCGGCGAGCGGGAGCAGGCGCGCGAGGTCTATGCCCGGGCGCTCGAAGCGAAGCCCGGCGACACTTTGGTGCTCACCCGGCTCGCCGTGCTGTCGGACATCGAGGCGGCCGATCATCCGCTGATCGCGCGGATGCGGCGGCAGATCGACAGTCCCCAGACCTCGGACGCCGAACGGGCCGATCTCGGCTTCGCGCTCGGCCAGATTCTCGACCGGATCGGCGCCTATGACGAAGCCTTCGCGGCCTACGACAAGGCCAATAG
>JAIVHR010000118.1 GCA_020200935.1 Sphingomonadales bacterium | reverse complement strand
CCCGATCGGCGCGGTAAGCGAAGAATCCTCCTCGCTCAGTTGCACAGCCACGCTGCCCTGGGCGATGCCGAAGAGCGATGTGCCGACATCGCCCTTTTCGAACACCACCTGCCCCTTGCGATAATGATGGACCTCCGAATCGAGCATGAATTCGCGCATCTGGAGAGGCGAGAGTTCGTTGAGGATCTTGACCCGTGAGCGCAGGAAATCGAGCCATTCCTCAACCGGTTGACCGCCCGGAAGCCCCCTGAACTTCTGCTCGAGCAGCGGTTCGTCGGCGGGCTTGAGATCGGTATTGCCGTTGATGAACTCGATGACGTCGTAGCCCTGGTTCATACAGTGTTTGATCAGCGGATAGCCGGCCAGCGCGCCGATCACGAAGATGCCGCTTTTGGAGGATTCAAACGCCGGCGACAGGCTCGGAAAGGCGTCGCGATCCTCGCTGGCGAATTCGACGCCGCAGGTCTCGATGAATTTGCGCGGCGGCGCCGAACCGATCCGCGCAATGATCCGGTCGCAGCGAATCTGTTTCTTGCCGTCGCGCGTGTCGAGAACGATCTGCCCCTCCTCGATCGCGGTCGGCTCGGTCTCGCTCATGATCGTGATCCGGCCGTCTTCCGCCGCCTCGGTCAGCAAGGCGACATTGGCGGGCTTGGCGCGGGCGAATTCGGTCGTTCGGTTGAGGATTGTGACGACGTTGCCCTGTTCGGGATCGGCGGCCAGGCCGAGCGCATTCTCGATCCCAGCATCGCCCGATCCGATGATCGTGATGTGCTCGTCGATATATTCGCCGGGATCGTCGAGCTGATACTGGACGTGCGGAAGGTCTCCGCCTTCTATCCTCAGCAGGTTCGGGTTGCCCTGGGTGCCGATGGCGAGGACGACATTCTCGGCCATCACCGCTTCGCCGTCGGCCAGCATCAGCCGGAAATTGCCGGCATCGCCCTCGATCGCGGTGACTTCGGAATTATACCGGACATCGATGCCATGTTGCTCGGCCTGATCGGACCAGGTGCCGAGCACCTCCTCGCGCTTTCCGGCATCGAAACCCATGTCCGAGCGCAGCAGCAGCTGGCTCGGCGTCGCCATGACATGCTTGCCCTTCTGGTATTTGTAGATCGTGTCCGACAGATGGTCGGTCTTTTCGAGCAGCACATGCGACAGGCCGAGCTGCGCCGCGCGCGCGGCCGCGCTCAAGCCCGCGGGTCCCGAACCGATAATGGCAATGCGGACCGGCTCGCTCATTGTTCCCCCTTTTGTCCTTGCCCACCCCTTTTCTAACAGACTTGCCGGGACACGCTAGATATCGGGCCGATTTTGTCCGAGAAAGAACCGATGAGCGAAAAAACCGACAACCGAACCAGCCCCGCGCGCATAGCGCTGATCGCCGCCGCCGTGATCGCGACGGTCTCCATCGGCTATGCGGCGATGCGCGGCGACGGCCCGGGCGCCGCCGAAAGCGGCGCGCCGGGCGGCCTGCCCGCGACCGCTGAAGACGGTGCCGCGGCGCCGGCGATTGCCGATCTCGAAGCCTTGCTCGCCGAGGATCCGGAGAATGAGCGGGGCTGGGCGGCACTCGGCTTCGCCTATTACGAAGCCGGACGATATGCCGATGCCGCCGAGGCCTATGGCCGGGCGAGCGCGCTCAATCCGACTTTGGCCAGCCATCATTCGGCGCGCGGCGAGGCGCTGGCGCTGGCCTCCGAGGACGAATTTCCGGCCGCCGCGAGCCAGGCGCTGCGGCGCGCCATCGAACTCGATCCCGATGATCCGCGCGCGCGCTATTTCCTCGCCGTCGAAAAGGACATGGCCGGCGACCACGCCGGCGCGATCGACGACTGGATCGCCTTGCTCGAAGATACGCCGCCGGGCGCGCCGTGGGAGGCGAATTTGCGCCGGCTGATCCCCCAGGTCGCCGCCGAGCACGAGATCGATGTCGGCGATCGCATCCCGCCGCCCGGCAACGTTCCCGGCAGCGACGCGCCGGCCGTCGCGACGCAGGGCATTCCGGGCCCGTCGCCGCAACAGATGCGCGAGGCGCGCCAGCTGCCGCAGGGCCAGCAGGATGCGATGATCACCCAGATGGTCGAAGGTCTGGACCGGCGGCTGACACAGAATCCCGACGATGCCGACGGCTGGATCATGCTGATGCGCTCGCGGATGCAGCTCGGCCAGACGGCGCAGGCGAGCCGGGCCTGGCGCCGGGCACGCG
>JAIVHR010000010.1 GCA_020200935.1 Sphingomonadales bacterium | reverse complement strand
CCGGCGCGCTGATGCTCGAATGTATCCGCCAGTTCCGGCTCGAGCTCGAAGAGCGGGGTCTGCCGGATGATCGCCGGCGCAAGCTCGCGAGAGCCCTTGCCCGCCATCTGGAGCGCGACGAAACTGTCGCGGGGCCGCCTTTCCAGCCGCTGACCAAGCAAGCGGCCTCCGCGATCCGCGCGCGCTTCGCGGCGCCCAATCGCGCGATCGCCGAACGCTATTTCGATCGCACCATGCTGTTTTCGGGCATTGCTGGAATTGACGCGGCGGAACGGCATGTCGTGGCGCCCGAAGACGCGCTGGCAAATCCCGCCTATGCGGCTATCCGCGGCGAACTGCTCGGGCCGGCCGCGCGCGGACAGGATTGACGCTCGCGGACATCCCTCTTGCAGGACCAGGCTCTTGCAGGGTCGGGCTGGTCCGGCGTCGACGCCTGCCGCGCCGCGTCAAAAATCGACCTTGTCGTAATGGGCGGGCGGGGAGATCACTTCCATTCGTTCCGAGAGCAGCGGGCGGAAGCTCGGACGGCTCTTGAGGCCCGCATACCAGTCGCGCGTCTGCTTGTGGCTCGACCAGTTGCAGCCGCCGAGATAGTCGGCGACCGAGATCTGCGCCGCGGCCGCGAGATCGGCGAGGCTGAACAGGCCGCCCCCCAGCCAGCGGCGATGATCGAGCAGATAATCGATATAGTCGAGATGCCCGTCGGCCGCCTTCATCGCCTCGCGCAGCGCGGTTCCGTCGGGCGGCGCGCGATGGATCAGCCGCTTGAACATCCGCTCCTGCATCAGCGGCAGGACGACATCTCGGTGGAAATTCTCGTCGAACCAGGCGACCAGGCGCCGGATCTCGGCGCGGTTCTGCGCGGTGCCCGGGATCAGCTGCGGGCTCTCGACGGTTTCCTCGAAGAATTCGCAGATCGCCCGGCTGTCGATCAGCGTCTCGCCCTTGTCGCTTTCGATCATCACCGGCGTCGCGCCGGCCGGATTGATGTCGAGAAACTCGTCGCGCCTTTCCCAGGGCGATTCGCGGATGAGATCGTAGCCGACGCCCTTTTCCCCAAGCGCGAGGCGGACCTTGCGGCTGAAGGGGCAGAGCGGGAATTGGAAGAGTTGCCACATGGCGCGCGACATTAACGGCGCGCGTCGGAGCGTCTAGCGTTAGTTTGGACGATTAGCGGCGCCGGTCTTCGGGCAGCGCATCGCCGATCCGTTCGCCCATCGCCTCGAGCTCGGGCATCATCTCGGAGAGCCGGCCGATCATCTGCGTCGCCATCCCGGCCATCGCCCGCGCGCCGCCGCGCATCCGCTCCTCGAACGCCGGATCCTCGCGCGTTCCGAGGCTGCGCAACGTGTCGCCGGGTCGGATATCGCGGGCGAGATCCGCCTCGGGCACGGCGCCGGCGAGCCGGCCGACCGGCAGATCGAGCACGGCATCCATCACGCGATCGACCGCGAGCACCGTTTCGTCGGCCTCGGCATAGGGATCGTCGTCCCAGAGGCCCTCGTCGGCCGTCTGAGCCTGGGCGGGGACCGCCAGCACCGCGAAGAGCGGCACGGTCAGCAGGGCTTTGCGCATGCGAATACTCCCGAAATGTTAGCACAGGTCTCTAGCATGATCATGCGGACCATGGAATGAGTCCGACCTGAACGATGGCGCGCGGGCGGGCCGTCACCCTTTCCAGCCGAAGCGTTCGGTGACGTCGGCGATCAGCGGGTCCGAGCGGAGCCGTTCGACCTCCTCACCGGTCAGCTGGCGGTCGCGCAGCTGCTGCTTCTTTCCGATCACCGCGCTCGCATTGGGCTTGCCGAGCGCCGCCATCTTGTCGAGCGGACCGGTATCGACGCCGAGAAACGCGCACACGCGCGCGGCGACCTCGCGCGGCGCGGCGGCATATTCCTCCACCCTGAACAGGAATATCCGGTCGGGATGGCGTTCGCGCGCGTCGAGAAAGGCGCGGTAGCTCGTCTGCGTCTTCTCGAGCAGGTCGTCAAAGCTCATGACCTTCCACGGCATCCGTAAGCGCGAATTGAAGCAGGCGACGGAATCTCGCAGGCAATAGACATAGCGCAGTTCGTGATGGCCGAGCAGCTCCTCCCATTCGGCGAAGGTGACCTCGGCGGTCGGCGTCTTGTGACCGTTTATCCAGGCCTTCTCGAACTGCTTGCGGGTCGCCGCCAACCGGCCCCGATGGCGGTTGGCGGCGAACAGCAGCTCACGCACGAGACGGTCCTCGCGCGCGCGGAATTCGTCGAGCATGCCGCGCTTCTTCATCCCTTCCTGCATGCCGCGGATGCAGTCGAGTATGTGGCACTGGACCCCGTAAACCGGGATTTCGGTGGAAAGGAATATGTCGGGATGCTTGTTGCACATCCGACGGAATGTCGTCGTACCCGATCGGGGCAGACCCCCGGCGATCAAGAACATGGCTACTCCTGAGGGGCGAATCGCGTCTCCCTAGAGAGCGTGCGCGGGGGACGCAACGCAATCCTGCCGGGGAGCCGCGAATTCACGCGCGCTATTCGTCATACTGATAGACAAGCAGCTCGTTGCCGCCCGGATCGCGGAAATGGAAGCGGCGGCCGCCGGGGAATTCGTAGGTGTCCTGGACGATATCACCGCCCGCCTCGCGGACCCTGGCCTGGGCAGCGTCTATGTCGTCGGCCTGGAAGCCGACCAACGGCGGCTCGCCCGCATCGCTCCTGTGCAGTCCGATCTCGACGCCGTCGCCGCTCACGCCCGCATATTCATCGCCGTAATCGACGAATTCGAAGGCGAAGACCTGCGCATAGAAGCGTTTCGTGGCGGCGACGTCGGGGGTTTTGAATTCGAGATAGTTTGGCAGATGCATGGCGCGGCTCCCAGTGTATGTTCTATATTTGTTCGCCTATCGGCGCAAAGAGTCAAGGCCCGGCATGGCACGGGGTCATTCGGCCGCCACCGGCTTCGCGTCGGACAACGGATTATCGAGCCGCGCGAGCATTTCTTTCGGGCAGACCTGCCAGAAGCGCGCGGCATGATTGTCCCAGTCCTCGATCAGCTCGTGCGCCCATCGGCTGTCGGTGAGCCGCGCATGTTCGCCGATCAGCTCGAGCAGCTTCTCCTCCCAATGCGCCGAGGCGAGCCGCTGCCAGACGATGCTCTCGGGATTGGCGTGGCGCTCGAAATCTTCGTCGGCATCGAAGACGAAGGCCATGCCGCCGGTCATCCCGGCGCCGAAATTCCGGCCGACCTTGCCGAGGATCACGGCGACGCCGCCGGTCATATATTCGCAGCCATTGGCGCCGCAGCCCTGGATCACCGTTTCGGCGCCTGAATTGCGGACCGCGAAACGCTCGCCGGCGCGGCCCGCGGCGAACAGCTTGCCGGCCGTCGCGCCGTAAAGGACGGTGTTGCCGAGAATTGTATTGGTCCGCGTGTCGAGCCGCGAGGAAACCGGCGGCCGCACGGTGATCTGGCCACCCGACAGCCCCTTGCCGACATAATCATTCGCGTCGCCGAACAGTTCGAGCGCAATGCCGCGGCAGAGAAAGGCGCCCAGCGACTGGCCCGCCGACCCGCGCAGGCGGACCCTGACATGGCCCGGCGCCAGCGCGGCCATCCCGAAATGCCGGGTGATCTCGCCCGACAATCGCGTGCCGACCGCGCGGTGGGTGTTGCGCACGGTATAATCGAGCTGGACCTTCTCGCCGCTTTCGAACAGCGGCTCGGCGTCGGCGATGATCCGCGCATCGAGGCTGTCGGGCACCTCGTTGCGGAAGGTTTCGATGTTGAAACGGCGCTTGTCGTCGGGCGCATCGGCCTTGGCGAGGATTGGATTGAGATCGAGATCGTCGAGATGCTCGGCGCCGCGCGAGACCTGCCGCAGCAGCTCGGTCCGCCCGATCACCTCATCGAGGCCGCGATAGCCGAGACCGGCGAGGATCTCGCGCGCCTCCTCGGCGATGAAGCTCATCAGGTTGATCACCCGCTCGGGCGTGCCGACGAACTTGTCGCGCAACCTTTCGTCCTGCGTGCAAATACCGACCGGACAGGTGTTCGCATGGCACTGGCGGACCATGATGCAGCCCATCGCGACGAGGCTCAGCGTGCCGATGCCGAACTCCTCGGCGCCGAGGATCGCGGCGATGACTATGTCGCGTCCGGTCTTGAGCCCGCCGTCGGCGCGCAATTTCACCCGGTGCCTGAGCCCGTTCAGGGTCAACACCTGATTGACCTCGGAGAGCCCCATCTCCCAGGGCGTGCCGGCATATTTGATGCTGGTCTGGGGCGAGGCGCCGGTGCCGCCGGTATTGCCCGAGACCAGGATGACGTCGGCGTGCGCCTTCGCCACCCCGGCCGCGACCGTGCCGATTCCCGCCGCGCTGACCAGCTTGACGCAGACCCGCGCCTTCGGGTTGACCTGCTTGAGATCGTAGATCAGCTGGGCGAGATCCTCGATCGAATAGACATCGTGATGCGGCGGCGGCGAGATCAGCGATACGCCGGGGGTCGAATGGCGCAATTTCGCGATCATCTCGCTGACCTTGAAGCCCGGAAGCTGGCCGCCCTCGCCGGGTTTGGCGCCCTGGGCGATCTTGATCTCGATCTCGCCGCAGGCATTGAGATATTCGGCGGTGACGCCGAAGCGGCCGCTGGCGATCTGCTTGATCGCACTGTTGGCATTGTCGCCGCCGGGCCGCGGGCGGTAGCGCGCCGGGTCCTCGCCGCCCTCGCCCGACACCGCCTTGGCGCCGATCCGGTTCATCGCGATCGCCAGCGTCTCGTGCGCCTCGGGCGAGAGCGCGCCGAGGCTCATCCCCGGGGTCACGAAGCGTTTGCGGATCTCGGTCACCGCCTCGACCTCGTCGATCGGCACCGCGTCGCAGGTCCGGTTGAAGCCCATCAGATCGCGCAGATAGACCGGATCGAGATCGGCGACGCCGCGCGAAAATTGCTGGAAGGCCGAATAGCTGTCGGTCGAAACGGCGCTTTGCAGCAAATGCATGAGCTGGGCCGAAAAGGCATGCGCCTCGCCGCCGGCGCGCTGGCGGTAGAAACCTCCGATCGGCAGGGTGACGACCGCCGGGTCCCAGGCCGCCTGGTGGCGGACATTGGCGTTCAGTTCGAGCGAAGCATAGCCTTCACCCGAGATCTTGGCCGGCATGCCGGGGAAGAATTCGTCGACCAGCGCGCGGCTGAGGCCGACCGCCTCGAAATTATAGCCGCCGCGATAACTCGAGATGACGGCGATCCCCATCTTCGACATGATCTTCTTGAGCCCCTCCTCGATCGCGACCTGGTAATTGGCGAGGCTGTCTTCGAGCGAGAGATCGCCGCACAGCCCGCGCGCATGGCGGTCGGCGACAGCCGCCTCGGCGAGCCAGGCATTCACGGTCGTCGCGCCGACGCCGATCAGCACGGCGAAATAATGGGTGTCGAGGCATTCGGCCGAACGGACATTGACCGAGGCGTAGCTGCGCAGCCCCTTATGCTTGAGATGCGTATGGACGGCGGCGGCGGCGAGCACCATCGGGATGGCGATGCGATCGGGCCCGGCCGCTTCGTCGGAGAGGAACAGTTCGATCCGCCCCTCGCGCACCGCCTGCTCGGCCTCCCTGCGCACCCGGGCGATCGCCTCGCGCAGGCTCGCTCCGGCTTCGAAGGTGCAATCGATCGCCGCCGCATTCTCGCCGAAAAACTCGAAGAGCGCGCCCCATCCCCGCGAGCTCAATATCGGCGAATCGAGCACCAGCACGCCGCTCTGTTCGGCCTCGTCGTCGAGGATGTTGGCGAGATTGTTGAAGCGCGTATTGAGGCTCATGACATGGCTCTCGCGCAGGCTGTCGATCGCCGGATTGGTGACCTGGCTGAAATTCTGGCGGAAGAAATGGCTGATCAGCCGCGGATTGAGCGAGACCACGGCGAGCGGCGTATCGTCCCCCATCGATCCGACCGCTTCCTTGGCGCTCTCGATCATGGGAGCGAGGATCAGCTCCATATCCTCGATCGTCTGCCCGGCCGCGACCTGGCGGCGGATGAGCTCGGCACGCTCCCAACGCGGCGTATGATCGGCCTCGGGCGCGGGCAGGTCTTCGCCGGTGCGGAAGGTCTTCACCCACTCGCCATAGGGCCGCTCCCCGGCGATCCGATCCTTGAGCGCGCGATCCTCATAGAGCCGCCCTTCCTCGAGATCGACGCCGATCATCTGGCCCGGGCCGAGCTGACCCTTGGCGACGATCTCGCTTTCGGGGACGACGACCATGCCGGTCTCCGAACCGACGATCAGCAGCCCGTCGGCGGTCTGCATCGTGCGCAGCGGCCGCAGCGCGTTGCGATCGAGCCCGGCGATCGCCCAGCGCCCGTCGCTCGCCGCCATCGCCGCCGGGCCGTCCCACGGCTCCATCATGCTGGCGAGATAGGCATACATGTCGCGATGCGCCTCGGGCATGTCGGGATCCTGCTGCCAGCTTTCGGGGATCAGCATCAGCTTGGCCGTCGGCGCATCGCGGCCCGAGCGGCAGATCGCCTCGAACACGGCATCGAGCGAGGCGGTGTCGCTGGCGCCGGCCGGGATCAGCGGCTTGATCTCCTCCGAATGCGCACCGAAGGCGAGGCTCGCCATCTTGATTTCGTGGCTCTGCATCCAGTTCCTGTTGCCGCGAATGGTGTTGATCTCGCCATTATGGGCGAGCGCGCGGAAGGGCTGGGCGAGCCACCATTGCGGGAAGGTGTTGGTCGAATAGCGCTGATGGAAGATCGCGACGCGGCTCTCGAAGCGGGCATCGTTGAGATCGGGATAGAATTCGGCCAGCGATTCGGCGAGGAACAGGCCCTTATAGACGACCGAGCGGCAGCTGAGGCTGCAGATATAGAAATCGCGCACCTGGGCGGCGACGATGCGCTTCTCGATGCGCTTGCGGATCAGATAGAGATCCTTCTCGAATTCGCCCGCATCGACCTCGTCGGGCAGCGGCCCGGCGATCATGATCTGCTCGATCTCGGGGCGGGTCAGCTGCGCCTTGTCGCCGATCACCGCTATATCGACCGGCACCTGGCGCCAGCCATAGATCCGATAGCCGAAATCGATGATCTCGCTCTCGACGATCGTCCGGCAGGTCTCCTGCGCGCCGAGGTCGGTGCGGGGCAGAAAGACCATGCCGACCGCAAGCCGGTTGGGCAGCACCTCGTGCCCGCTCGCCTCGATCGCATCGTCGAAGAAGCGCTCGGGCAGATCGACCAGGATTCCCGCCCCGTCGCCGGTCTTGCCGTCGGCATCGACCGCGCCGCGATGCCAGACCGATCTGAGCGCCCCGATCCCCGCCTCGACGACCCGCCGCGAAGGCGTCCCGTCGATCGCAGCGACCAGCCCCACCCCGCAGGCATCGGACTCGAATTCGGGGCGGTACATGCCGTCGCGCGCGAGGCGGGCGTGTTCTGGTGTATCCGTCACGTATCGTCGATGAGCGGATCGAGATCGCGCTGCTCCATCAGCTCCTGGATATCGAGGATGAGCTGTTGTTCGGCAACGCTCGCCTGAGCAATGATCTGTGCCATGTAGATTGCCTGCCACCGTGCGACATCGGGATCGGACATCATCGTCAGCGTTTCCCGCGCATATGTTCTGCCGGTCTCCGTCCCCATAAAGTCGCGAATCTCGGTGAGCTGCGGCAGAGTAAAGCGCCGCGCATGCGCCCTGATCATCGCATCGATCATTCCGGGCATCGATTCTTGAAGCATGGCGTAAGCGACTTCGCGCTGCTCGGCTAAGAACCCACTTATGATCTCGTTGAATTCGTCATCTTCGGCGATCTCGGGCACGTCGGCCAAAAGCAGATCGAGTCCGGCAATCATATTGTCGAAGGTCGGATCAAGGATGTCTTGAATCAGTGCCGGATACTCCTCCGGCGGCATCATCAAATCCATCAGTTGTCGAGCGGCATCCAAGCGCGCGGAATCGAGCTCCTCGCTTTCTTCGGCCGCGGGCGATTGCGCCCATACCGGCCCCGAAAGCGGCATTGTCACAGTCAGCACAAAAACAACTAGTTTGAACACTATCCAGTCTCCTCGAGAGCGGTTTCCTGTTTGTCGGCAGCATCTGCATCCCGCCGCTCGCGAACATAGGCATGCATATGTTCGGCGACATCGCGCCCGTCGCGGATCGCCCAGACGACGAGGCTCGCGCCGCGGACGATATCGCCGGCGGCGAAGACGCCGGGGAGGCTCGTCCGCATTGTCCGGTGATCGACCCGCAGCGTACCCCAGCGGGTGACTGACAAGTCGGGGGAGCCGAACAGGGTCGGCAAGCGCGACCGCCTTCCCGCCGGCGAAACCCTCGGGCGCCGAAAGCCAGACGAATTCGACGCCCTCCTCCTCGGCATTGCGGACCTCGTTCTGAGAGCCCGGCATATTCTCGCGGTCGCGGCGATAGAGGCATTTTACCGACTTCGCGCCCTGGCGCACGGCGGTGCGCACGCAGTCCATCGCGGTGTCGCCGCCGCCGATGACGACGACGCGCTTGCCCGCCGCATTGAGCAGGCCGCTCTCGAAGCCCTCGACGCTCTCGCCGAAGCCCTTGCGGTTCGAGGCGATCAGATAATCGAGCGCCTCGACGATGCCCGGGGTGGCGACGCCGGGCGCCTCTAGCGGACGCGGCTTGTAGACGCCGGTGGCGATGAGCAGCGCGTCGTGCCTTTCGCGCAGCGCCTCGAGCGTTGCATCCCGACCGACCTCGAAGCCCTCGTGGATAACGATGCCGCCCTCCTTCAATCGCTCGACGCGGCGCTGGACGATATCCTTTTCGAGCTTGAAACCCGGAATGCCGTAGGTCAGCAACCCGCCGGCCCGATCGTGCCGGTCATAGACATGCACCTCATAGCCCTGCCCGCGCAGATATTCGGCCGCCGTCATCCCCGCCGGACCGGCGCCGATAATGCCGACCGACCGGTCCGACCGGTCGCGCATCGGACGGATCGGTTCGACCCACCCCTCCTTCCAGGCGGTGTCGGTGATGTATTTCTCGACCGCGCCGATCGTCACCGCGCCATGGCCTGCAAATTCGATCACGCAATTGCCCTCACACAGCCGGTCCTGGGGGCAGATGCGGCCGCAAATCTCGGGCATCGTCGAGGTCGCCGTCGAGAGCTCGTAGGCCTCGCGCAGCCGCCCCTCGGCGGTCAGCTTGAGCCAATCGGGGATGTGGTTATGCAAAGGGCAATGGACCGAACAATAAGGTACGCCGCATTGCGAGCAGCGCGCCGACTGTTGCTCGGCCTGTTCGACCTCCCACGGGCGCGCGATTTCGCGGAAATCGTCATCGCGCTCGCGCGCATCGCGGCGTTCGGGATAGGACTGTTCCGTCCCGACGAAAGATAACATTTTTTCCGGCATCGATCCTCTCATTGGCACGATCATTTACCGCCTGAACCCGCCAAAGTCACGCAATTCCTGCTCTTTACGGCAGCAACTCTGCCTTATAGTGCCGCATACCACCCGGCGTTCATTGCGGAGAATCGTAA
>JAIVHR010000117.1 GCA_020200935.1 Sphingomonadales bacterium | reverse complement strand
CCCGAACAGATGTTCGATCTCGTCGCCGATGTCGCGCGCTACGACGAATTTCTGCCGTGGGTGATCGCCGTGCGCGTACGCAGCGACAGCGAGACCGATATGGTCGCCGATCTGGTCGTCGGCTTCAAATCGCTGCGCGAGACCTTCACCTCGCGGGTGAAAAAGCGCCGTCCGGAGGCGATCGAGGTCGACTATGTCGAGGGCCCGCTCAAATATCTCCACAATGACTGGAAATTCCTCGCCGACCGGGAGGGCGGCTGCATCATCGAGTTCTGCGTCGATTTCGCCTTCAGGAACAAGCTGTTCGAATTGCTCGCCGGGCAGGTCTTCGACAAGGCGTTGCGGCGCATGACGAACGCCTTCGAGGCGCGGGCCGATGCGCTTTACGGCCCCTCGGGCAGCGTGTCGACGCGCGCATCCGGCATCAGCAGTTCGAGCGCCCACAACGCCGCCTGAAGCCGCACGCCGCCGCGGCCGGTATCCTCGAAACAGCGTTGGTCGGCGGCGACATTGTCAGGATCGTCGCCGCGCAGAGCCTTGGCGAAAACGACCGTGCCGACGGGCTTTTGCTCGGTGCCGCCGTCGGGGCCCGCGATACCGGTGACCGAAACCGCGACATCGGCTTCGCTATGGCCGAGCGCGCCGATCGCCATTGCCCAGGCAACCGCCGGCGAGACCGCGCCGAAGGTCACCAGCACCTCCTGATTGACCCCGAGCTGGGCGAGCTTGGCGTCGTTCGAATAAGTAACGAAATCGTTGAGAAAAACGTCCGAGGCGCCCGGGATCTCGGTCAGCGCCGCACCGACCAGCCCGCCGGTGCAGCTTTCGGCGAGCGCAATGGTCAGCCCCGCCTTGCGGTTGGCTTCGATCACCTGCTTGGCCTTGTCGACGAGTTGCTGGGGCAAAAGCGTGTCGTAATGTGTGCTCACCGGCCGAACTCCTGCTGAACCGGACCCGTCGTCATCCTTAGGAGCTTGCGCGCAACGTTGCTACAGCCTGAGCCGCGATGCCTTCGGCCCGCCCGGTGAAACCGAGCCGCTCGGTGGTCGTTCCCTTCACGTTGACGCAGCTCCGGTCGATTTCGAGAATTTCGGCAATCCGATCGCGCATCGCCTCGCGGTGCGGGCCGATCCTCGGGTCTTCGCAGATGATCGTCACGTCGAGGTTGCCGAAGGACAGGCCGTGTTCGGCGGCGATCGCGCCGGCCCGGGCGAGAAAGACCGAGGAGGCCGCGTCCTTCCATTGCGCGTCGGACGGGGGAAAATGGGTGCCGATATCGCCTTCGCCGAGCGCGCCGAGGATCGCGTCGGTCAGCGCATGCAGCGCGACATCGGCATCCGAATGGCCCGCCAGGCCGCGATCATGCGGAATCCGGATGCCGCCGAGCCAGACATGGTCGCCGGCGGCGAAGGCGTGGACATCGAAACCGATTCCCGTGCGGATATCCGGAATGCCTCCATACCCCATGAAATCATCCTCGAATGTTAGTTTCTTCAGCGCCTTGGACCCATCTACTAAGACTATATCATAGCCAGCGGCACGGGCGATCTCGCCATCATCTGTGGCGGTGGTACCTCCGGCCCAGTCGCGATGGGCGGACAGTATTGCGTCGAAGCGGAAGGCCTGGGGTGTCTGCACCTGTACGAACTCGGAACGCGGGACCGTGCTTCCGTCGATGCGCGCCAGGCTGTCGGTGACCGCGATCGCCGGAATCGCGCCGTCATGGCTATCGCAAGCTTCGAGAAGGCGGTCGATCACCTCGGCCGGCAGGAAGGGGCGGGCGGCATCGTGGATCAGCAGGATATCGGCCCCGCCATCGGCGGCGATCGCCTCGATCCCGTTGCGCACCGACTGTTGCCGCGTCGCCCCGCCAAGGACCGGGGAGGGCAGGGTCATGCCCTCGATCGCCTGTTCGTAGAGCGGCTCTTGCCCCTCGCCGATCACGATGCGGATCTCGCCGATGGCGTCATGACGCCACAGAGGCTCGATCGCACGGCGGAGCACCGATTTTCCGCGAATCTTACGATATTGCTTGGGCACCCCGCCGCCCACCCGCTCGCCCTTTCCGGCGGCGACGATCAGGGCGGAGATGCGCGGGGCTTCGGCCATCGCCCGCCCTTAGCCGAGGCGATGCTTGCCCGCCACCGGCTTTATCCCTAGATCGCCAGTCCCATGCGGCTTTCGCCCATCTCCATCGGCCCGGTCAGAATCGAGACGCCGGTCATCCTCGCGCCCATGACGGGCG
>JAIVHR010000289.1 GCA_020200935.1 Sphingomonadales bacterium | reverse complement strand
CCCCAAGCCACTGCCGAGACCATCGATGCAGATGGCTGGCTGCATACCGGCGATCTCGGGACGATGGACAAACGCGGCTATCTGCGGATCACGGGGCGCGTGAAGGAGATGATCATCCGCGGCGGCGAAAACCTGTTCCCGGTCGAGATCGAGAATGCGATGCTCGAACATGCAGCGGTCGCCGAATGCGCGGTCGCCGGCATCCCCGACGAGAAATGGGGCGAGCAAGTCGCCTGCTTCATGCGCTACGCCGGCGGCGAACAGCCCGATCCGAGCGAGCTGAAGAGCTTCATCCGCGAGCGGCTGGCGCCGCACAAGACGCCGGCGTTCTGGGTCTGGGTCGAGGAATGGCCGCTGACCGGATCGGGCAAGGTCCAGCGCTTCAAGCTCAGCGAAGGCTTCGTGCGAGGCGATTACGAGGCGCTCGGCGCCTGACGATCACTCCTGCTCCGCCGCCTCTCGCCGCCTTTCGGCGATGATGTTGCGCGAGCGGTCCATTTGGTTGGCGTTGGCCTCGCCCGCGAAACGCGCGCGGACCACCGCGTCGATTCCCGCCGCGCGGAGCGGCAGCTCGAAATTGGTCTCGACCGCCCGCCGCGCCGCGTCACGCGCGAGGCGCATCGGGGTTGCGGCCTGCGCCTGACGGATAAGCGAGCGCTGGCCCTCGCGGCGGTTGGCGTCGTCGAGCGCGCCCTCGGCGTCGGTCAGCGCCATCAGCACGCCGCCGCCGTCATATTCGCGGATCGCGTCGATATCGATATCGGGGTTCGAGACGGTGATGTCGGGGCGCTGGGTCGAGGTCGTCACCGCCACGAAGCGCGCGCTGAACGGCACCAGCACATTCTGCTCGCGCAGCCCTTCGAGGCTCGCCGTGGCGATCGTCTGGGGATCGGGGCCGCCGCCGAAGATCCGGCTGGTGATGCTGCCGATCCCGGTGACGAAGATCGCAATCAGCGCGACGAAGGCAAGCAGGCAGCCGAGTGCGAACCATTTTCCGCTGCCCTCGCGGATGGTGACGATCGTCGGGTCGCGCGGCGGCTCACGCGGGCCTTCGGGCGGGTTGATCTCTACGCGGCTGTCTTCGACCATCGGTCACCTTTCTGTTCGACGAGCCCGCGATTTTCGAGATCGACGAGATGGGCGAGCACCGAGCGCCCGGCGGCCCCGGTCAAACGCGGATCGAGGCCCTTATACATCTTTGCCACCATGTCGGGGATTTCGCGCCGCCCCTCCTCGATCGCCCGCAATATCTGCCCTTCGCGCTGCCTGCGGTGGCCGGCGAGGCCGCGCGTATAGCGGCGGCCCTTCTCGATCGGTTCGCCATGCGCGGGATAATAGACGCTTTCGGGCCGGTCGATGACCTTGGCGAGGCTCGCCATATAGGCCGCCATGTCGCCGTCGGGCGGCGAGACGACGGTGGTCGACCAGCCCATCACGTGATCCCCGGTGAACAGCGCGTCGGCCTGGGGCAGCGCGAAGCACAAATGGTTCGAGGTGTGGCCCGGCGTCGCCACCGTCTCGAGCGTCCAGCCCTCTCCGGTCAGCGTCTCGCCGTCGGCGAGCACCCGGTCGGGCCTGTAGGTCGCATCGAAAGCCGCATCGGCGCGCGGCCCGGCATC
This sequence comes from Sphingomonadales bacterium, assembly GCA_020200935.1. GTDB lineage: Bacteria > Pseudomonadota > Alphaproteobacteria > Sphingomonadales > Sphingomonadaceae > Parasphingopyxis. Next base: position 1,413 of record JAIVHR010000289.1, on the reverse strand, counting down.
TTCGAGCGCGAGGAACGCGCAGCCCGTGATCTCCGCATCGGTCGCCGCTTTGAGCGGCGCGGCGGCCGGGCTGTGATCGCGATGGGTATGGGTGCAGACGATATGGCGGATCGCCTCGTCTTCGGTTGCCACTAGGATCGCCTCGATATGGCGCTCGTCGGCGGGCCCGGGATCGATCACCGCGACCTCGCCGCGGCCGACGATGTAGGTCTGCGTCCCGGTATAGGTGAAGGGCGAGGGGTTGGGCGCCAGCACCCGCCTGATCAGCGGATGCAGCTCGATCGTTTCTCCGGTCGATCGGTCGGCGGGCGGCTCCATGGACCCCATTTGGCAAACCCGGCGCCAATGCGAAAGGGGCGGCGCACCGGACGCCGCCCCTCCCGTTCCTGAACCTCGGTTCTTATCGGCCCAATTCGGCGTCGAGCCGGGCAATCTCGGCGTCGATCTCGGTCAGCGCCTCGCGGCGATCCTCCGCCGAGATATCGTCATCGACAGCAACCGCGCGGCGGGCGGCACGCAGGCCGCTACGCGCGCCGTTGAGCGCGGTTTCGAGCAATCCGTCATGGCAGATCACGATGCGGACGCTTTCCGGCCGGCCATTGCCCCCGGCCCGCACTTCGCTGCGCACCGGATCGCCCGATCCGTCGCAGCGTTCCTCGACCTGGATATCGGGGATGCTCGCGCGCAGTTCCTCCCGGCTCGGCATATCGCGCTCGATCATCGCCTCGAGTTCGGCGCGGCTGGGCATCTCGCGCTCGACCATAGCGCGCAGCTCTTCGCGGCTCGGAATCGCATCGAGGCTGCGGCGCAATTCCTCGCGATCGAAATAGACGTGGCTCTCGGCATCGCGGTGTTCGCGGCGGAGCGTCCGTATCCGCTGCCGCTCGCCGTCATCGCCGCCAACCTCGACGTCGAGGTCATAGTCGGCATCCTGATAGGCCGGCGCGAGCGGCGCTTCGGGCGCCGCCGGAGCATCGGGCGCCTCGGGCGCGGTGGGCGCTTGCGGCGCTTGGACGTAGGCGTAGCTGACGCTCGCCGTCAGCGGCAGCGCGATTGCCGCGCCGGCGATTACGAAGGCAAGCCCGGCCTTGCGGCGAAGAGGCGTCTTGTCGTTGAATTTCATGGTCCTGAGCCTTTGTTTTAGCAGTTTCTTGTTATCGAGTGCGCTGGCGAAAATCAGCGGACGGCCCGAGGCGGCCTTGGCGATGGCACGGCCATAGACCGGCCGGTCGTCCGCCTCCGACGCGGCCAGCACGCGCGCGTCGCAAGCAGCTTCCTGGTCGAAGCGGAAGGCCCGCCAGGCATACCAGGCGAGCGGATTGAACCAGTGGAGGCAGAGCAGGCCGAAGCCCGCGAGATTGGCGAAGAGATCGCCCGATTTATGGTGCGAGATTTCGTGGGCGAGCGCCAGTT
>JAIVHR010000288.1 GCA_020200935.1 Sphingomonadales bacterium | reverse complement strand
GCGGATGGCGTCCGCCGCGTCCTGCGAGAAGCGCAGTCCGTCCATATCATAGACCAGTATATCGGCGTTGCTTTCATCGAGCGCGCGGTCGAAGCAGCGGCCGATCGTCCCGCCGAACTGCTCGATGACGGTGACCGATGCGTTGGCGAGACGCGCGGCGAGCGCCTTGTGCACCGCGTCGACCGCGACCGGCGAATAGATGCGGATGGCGTCAAAGCCGGGCGCGCCGTCGCTCGCCTGCGACAGCGCGGCTTCCATCGCCTGCGCATCGCGCGCGAAGCGGACGAGGCAGAGCGTGGCTCCAGCATCTTCCGGCGGTGCCGGCGGCATCAAAGCCGCCGCACCGGCCTCGGCGATATGGCGATGAAATCCGTACCAGCTGGCGAGATTGCGGTCGTTGTCGAAGGCGGGGCGGGCGATCGGCTGGCCGTTTTCGAGGATATCGGCGAGGCGATCGGCCAGCGCTTCGGCTTGCGGCGGCACCAGGGTCGCCTCGTGGTCGGCCGGGTCTATCAATTCGGGCGTCCCGCCGACCGCGCTCGCCACGAAGGGGATGCGGTGCACGAGCGTCTCATAGACTGCCATCGTCGAATTCTCGATCAGCGACGGCATCACCGCGATCATGTCGCGCGAGCACATCAGCGACAGCGCCTCGGGCTGATCGCGATCGGTCACGATGTCGACCTCGAAGGGCCAGCCCGGCCGGTGGCGATTGATTAGCTCGAGCGGGGTGATGCCGTCCCCGCCGCCGAGCTTCTGTCCTTCCTTGCCGAGGAAGGTGACCTTATCGATCCGCGCGCCGCGGGCGACGAGCGCATCGAGCGCGCCGACGAACAGGTCGAGCCCCTTGCGTCCCTCGAGCCGGCCGAAAAAGACCAGCTCGCGTGTCTTGACGACGTCGCCGATCTCCCGGGCCGGGCGCTTGTCTTCGACCTGCACTTCGGAAAAGTCGACGATGTTGGGCTGGACGTAGGTCCGGCCTTCGGGAAGCCGATAACCGACATGCTCCATGAAGCTCAAGAGATGCGCGCTGCCGCCGACCACCATGTCGGCCCATTCGACGCATTTCTGCTCGGCGAAGCTCGCCGCGAGCAGATCGGGGCTCTCGACCAGCTGGAGCTGGTAATGCCGGTTCCAGATATAGGGCGATGAGGTCTTGATGACGAACAAAGTGTCCCGGAAGGCGAGGCCCATCCGCTTCGCCTGCAGGCAATAAAAGGCGCCGCCGCGCCATTCGGAGCTGTGGACCACGTCGAAGCGATCGTTCGCCCGCAGCCAGCGATAGAAGGAGAGCCAGCGCCGCTGCCAGCGGGGGCTGGCGCCGGCGAGCGGCTCGTCGGGTTCGGGCAGCGGCACGAAGTGGATACCGAAGCGCGCATATTCGCCGACCCAATGTTCGGGCGTCGCATTCTCGACCTCGCGGCCCTTGAGATAGAGCACCGTCACTTCGTGCCCCTGCGCGGCGAGGCCGCGGGCGAGATGGTAATAGGTCGAGGCGATGCCGCCGTTCCTGACCGGTCCGACGATCTCCTCGGTCGCGATCAGCACGCTGAGGCACTTGTCGGATTCCGATTGCAGCGGCTCGAGCGATGGAAAGTCGCGAATTTCGAAAGCATCTCGCTGCATGTTGCCTGCCTAGTCCCAGCCGCCCGGCGAAAGCAATCTCATGCCGGCCGCCGCAGCAGCAGGCGCAGTCCGACCGTCTCGAGTTCTTCCTTCGGCAGGCTGCGCCAGGGCGCTATCAGCCGCTCGCGCGTTGCTGGCGGAATATCGTTCGTCACGCGTTCTTCGCGGACGACTTCGAAGCCTGCCTGGCGGATCAACTCGAGATGTTCATGCGCGCGCAGCCGGTTGACGTTCGGCGAAGCGTTTTCTTCGGTCAGAAAGCTCCAGGCGTCGAATTTGCTGTCGCTGCCATAAGCGCGATGATCGCAAAGATCGATATAGTGAAATTGTCCGCCCGTCGGCCGCGACTTGCGGAAAAGCCAGCGATAGATCGTTGCCGGATCCGCGACATGTTCGAGCGTGGCGATCGAAACCACGAAGCCCAGTTCTCCGTCGGCGACCTCAAGGGAAGTCAGTTCGGCGATCCGATAGTCGACCTTGCCTTGTAGCTCCGCGATCCCGCCCTTGAAATCACGGTTGGCGAAGCGGCGGGCGGCGATCGGCTTGACCCGGGCGCGAAAGGACTTCTTGTCGGCGCCGGGCAGAAGAAAACGCTGCGGGAAACGATTTAGCTCCAGCAAGATGTCATACATCGAC
>JAIVHR010000171.1 GCA_020200935.1 Sphingomonadales bacterium | reverse complement strand
CGGCGAGCGCCTCGCTCGCCTCGCGGCCGGCATCGTCGAAGGAGGAGCGCGCCGTATCGACGAGCGCGGCCAGCGTCGCGCCGGTCTCGTCGATCGCCTTGCGGATCTGGTCGACCGCCGCGCCGCCATGGGCGAGCGACCCGTCGACCGTCTCGCGGACCTGGCTGCCCGTCTCGTCGAAGCGTCTGGCCGCGATATCGACGATCCCCTCGATCTGCGAAAGATGCGCGGCGAGCCTTTTCGCCGCGCCGCCGGCCACATCGTTGGCCTCGCGCCCGCGTTCCGACAGCGCCGAAAGCTGGGCGTCGAGCGAAACCGCCTGCTCATGCGCCTCGACACCGGCCTCGCGCAGCCCGGTGCCCACCGCGCGGGCCATCTCCTCGGCGCGCGGCAGATCGGCGAGCAGCACTTCGATATCGCCGCGCGCCGATCTGGCGGCGCTGTCGAGCAGGCCCGATTTCGCCTCGATCGTCCGGCTCGCCTCGTTGATCTCGCTGCTGATGCCGCCAAGCCGCCCGGCCGCTTCGTCGCCGAGCGCCATCAGCCGGTCGGTCTCATCGCCTACCGATTGGCGCGCCTCGGCGAGCTGCCCGCGGACGACGCGCAGCGCATGGTCGAGCCGCATCGCTTCGGCGCGCAGCGACTGGGCGGTGCGGCCGAAGCGGCGAGCCTCGCGCGCGCTCGACTGGCGAACCAGCAGCCAGACGATGCCGAGCAGGGCAAGCGGCGCGGCGAGGATCGCGATCCAGCTGACGATCGCTTCGGAGGTCGGTACGCCGCCGCTCAGCGCCCGATAGGCGCTCGATCCGGCGAATCCGGCCCAGCCGATCGCGGCGATGCCGATGCCGATGAGAGCGAGCCTCTCGCCCGTCGGCGCGCCTTCGATCTCGAATTCCCAGTCCTTGTCGGCGTCCCATCGGGCGGCCTCGGCCGGCTCGGCCAAACCGGGCTGAGGCCCGGATTCGAGGCTTTCCTCGGCAATATCATTCGCTGGCTGGGCCATCCTCGTCCCCCTTGTTCGGCGGATGTTTACCATGATCGGGGCTGTGGGAAACCCTTGGCCGGAAACCCAACCTTAACCGCGTTCGCGCTAAGCGGAGCCATGGCCTACGATCCAGGAGCTCTCGACAAGACGCTGGCGGCAGCGGTCGGCGAGGATTCGCAGCTCATCGCAGAGCTGCGGACCGCTTTCGTCGACAGCGCGGCACGCCAGGCGTCGGCGCTCCACAATGCGGTCAACGATCATCAATGGCAGGCCGCCGCCTGGCGCCTCAAGGGTCTCGCGGCCAGCTTCGGCGTCACCGATCTGATGGCGCTTGCCGACAAGGCGGCCGAGGGCAAGCCCTTCGCCAAGCCGATACTCGACAAGATAGACAAGGCGCTGGCGAGTTTCGAACGCGGCACCGCTTTCGGCGATCCCTCCTACTGACGCGGCTCGCTCGCGCGCCACTGTTGGTCTCCCATTTTACATCGCGGCGAAACTGCGCCTATGCCGATCCGGCGGCAATGCCAGGGAGAGGTGCGGGTGGCTTTCGCAGCGCTGATTGCGGCCTATCTGGACAGCGAGGACGAACGGGCGGAGCTGCGCGCCATGTTGCCGCTCGCCGGGCGTAGCCTGCTCGAACACCAGGTGCGCCGCGCGATCGGCGCCGGAGCGCAGCATGCCGTGGTGCTGGTCGAAAGGGTGCCGCCGGCGCTGACCGAGGCGATCGAGCGGCTGCGTAGCGATCGCATCGCGGTCGAGATCTCGCGCGATCCCGCCGATGCCGCCGACCGTTTCCATGCCGAGGAGAAGATCCTGCTGGTCGCCGACGGATTGGTCGCGACCCCGGCCTGGTATGAGGGCGGCGGCGCGCGAACTGCTCGCCGATGCCGAACCGACCGGGCGGAGCTGGCCCGAGCGATTTCTCTATGCGCCGATCGCCCGGCTGCTCGCCCCGCCGCTGCTCGACCGTTCGGTCGAGGCGAGCTGGCCGCGCGTCGCGAGCCTGCTCTGCGCGCTGATCGGCGCGGCGGGCTTCTGGTTCGGATGGCTGTGGACGGGCCTCGGATTCCTGCTTGTATCGGGCCCGCTCTCGGCGATCGCGGCGCGCATCGACCTGGCCCATCTGCGCTATCCCGAGCGCCATTGGGAGCCGCGCTTCGGCCGCGGCGTCGCGCTCGGCCTCGCGCTTGTCGCGCTGGGCAAGCATCTGGCCGTGGAGACCGGCGACCGGGTTCATTTCTTCGCCGCCGCGGCGGCCGTCGCGGCGTTGCTGCTGGCGCTGCGCGAACGGCGGGCGGCGCGCAAGGCCACCGGTGGTGCGGCGCCGCATGAAACCTGGCTCGCCGGCATCGAGCCCGGGCTCTGGCTGCTGCCTCCCTTCGCCGCCGCGGGCTATTGGGAATATTGGCTTCCGACGCTCGCCGCCTATGCCGCGATCTCGATTTTCATCTGGCAGGATACGGTCGAAGCCGCGCTGCAGCGCACACCGGCGGAGCTGCAACAGGATTAGCATCGTCTTAACGACGATCGGCCTATAGATCGCGCATGTCCGAGCGGGGCCAGAATGACGCGAATCCGGGCGGGCAGCGCGATGAAGCGCTGCGCGCGGCCGCCGTGCGTCTGAGCCGCCGGCAGGGCGAGCGCGCGGCCGCCGCCTTGCGCGAGCTGACCGACCCCTATCCCCTGCGATTGAGCGACCGCCAGCGGCTGGCGATCGAGCGGATTTCGCACCGGCTGATCGAGGAGATCGAGGACGAATTGCGCGGCGCGATCCTCGCCGATGACGCGCTTCCTCCGAATGACAGCCTCGAAGCCTCGCTCGGCGCCGGTCATGTCGCGATCGCCGCGCCGATCCTCGAACAGGCCGGGCTGCTGCCCGATGCACGCATTGTCGCACTGGCGCTCGAACGTTCGGACATGCACGAGGCCGGACGGCGATTGCGAGAGGGCGGATCGCCGGGACAGCGGCTGAGCGGTCTGGTCGGCGAAGGTTCCGATCCGCAGAGCAGCGCGGCGATGGCGCTGCTGATCGCCGAAAGCCGCGCCAATCTGCGCTTCGAGGATCCCCGGCTGCCGCTCGGCGATGTGCCGGCCGACATCCGGGAATCCCTGATCTGGCAGGTCGCCGCGGCATTGCGTCACTATGCCGTCGAGCGCCATGATGCGCCGGCCAACGAGATCGACCGCTCGGTCTCGGGCGCAGCCGATCGGCTCTGTGCGGATATGCGCGAGGAAAGCGGGCTGCTCGAAGCCGCCGCGGCGCTAGCCGCCTCGCTCGATGCGGGCGATGCGGAATTGTTGCGCGAAGCGCTCGAAGCGGGCCGGATCGCGCTCTATTGCGGGTTGCTCGGCAGTGCCGCGGAGATCGATATCGCCAATGTCTGGGCGCTCGCCGGCGATCCCGACGGCCTCGGCCATGCGCTGCTGCTGCGCGCCGCAGGCATCGATCGCGACGCCGGCGCTTCATTGGTGATGGCGCTGCTCGGTGCGCTCGGCGACGATCCGGCGCACCCCGGTGGTGCTCCTGAATGGCTCGGAGTGTGGGATTCGCTCGATGCAGCGGGCGCCGGACAAATGCTCGATCATTGGCGGCGCGCGCCGGCCTATCGCGATGCGCTGACCGCGATCGGGCGGGGCGGGGCGTCGTGAGCGGCGCGGTGCCGATCGACGCGCCGGTGCGCGGTCGGCTCGACGCCGAGGGACGGCTGGTCGAAGCCGACCCGCGGCTTGCCCGGCTGCACCGCCAGGCCGGCGGGGCGAAGGACGGACCGCTCGCGGTGCCGCAGATCGCCGAACTTGCGCGGCTCGCCTCGCGGTTGGGGCTGCTGGTTTCGCGCCAGGTGCTCGCAGCCGAAGGCGACACCGATCTCGAACTCACGGTGCAGGCCGAGCCCGATGGCGACGATGTCCGGCTGTCGCTTTCGGGCTGGCGCGAGAAGCAACCCTACACGCCGCGGGATGAGCCCGAGGCGGGCCGCCCGGATGCCTATCACCGCGCCGGGGGCGACTGGTTCTGGGAGACTGACCGGTCCTTGCGGCTGGTGTCGATTTCGGCCGATGCGCGCGAAACGATCGGCGATATCGGCCGTTTCGTCGGCCAGCCGCTGACCAGCCTGTTCCGCTTCGGAGACGGCGAGCGCGACGAACTGCCGATCCTGCGCGCGCTCGCCGAGCACGAACGGTTCGAGCGCCAGCCGGCTGCTTTGCGAGAGGCGCCGGGCGGGCTCTATGAATTGTCGGGGCTGCCGCTGATCGACGGACGCGGCGACTTTGCGGGCTTTCGCGGCAGCGTGCGCATTGTCGAGGGTGCGCAAGCGGCGCCCGATGACGGCGAGCTGTCGCCCGAGACGATTCCAGACGCGCTCGGCACCCAGCTCGACAGGGCGCTGCGCGCGCCGATCGACCGCATCGTCGCCAGCGCCGAAAGCATCCGCGCCGAGGAGGACGGCCCGCTCCGCGATGACTATGCCGAATATGCCTCCGACATCGCCCAGGCCGGACGGCACCTGCTGGCGCTGATCGGCGATCTCTCCGATCTGCAGGCGGTCGAACGCGAGGATTTCGAACCGCGCCGCGAGGCGATCGACCTCGCCGAGATCGCGCGCCAGGCGGCCGGGCTGTTGTCGGTGCGCGCCGACGACAAGCATATCCGGGTCGATGCGCCGCCCGAGGATGAAAGCCTCGCCGCGATCGGCGATTATCAGCGCGTGCTGCAGATCCTCGTCAATTTGATCGGCAATGCGGTGCGCTATGCGCCCGAGGACAGCCAGGTCTGGATCAGAAGCGAGGCCGAGGGCGATCTCGCCGCGGTCATCGTCGCCGATCAGGGACGCGGCATCGCCAAGGAGGATCAGCCGCGCATCTTCGAGAAATTCGAACGGCTCGGCGCTTCCGAACCGGGCAGCGGGCTCGGCCTCTACATTTCGCGCCGGCTGGCTCGGGCGATGGGGGGCGATATCGATGTCGACAGCGCGCCGGGGCAGGGCGCGCGCTTCGTGCTGACCTTGCCTACGGGCGAGGGTTAGCGCTCGCCGATTGGCGTGTAGTCGCGCATTTCGGGGCCGGTATAGAGCTGGCGCGGGCGGCCGATCGTCTGGGCGGGATCGGAAATCATCTCGTTCCACTGGGCGACCCAGCCGACTGTGCGGGCCAGCGCGAAAAGCACGGTGAACATCGTCGTCGGAAAGCCGATCGCCGACAGGATCACGCCCGAATAGAAATCGACATTCGGATAGAGCTTCTTCTCGATGAAATATTCGTCCTCGAGCGCGATCTGCTCGAGCTCGCGCGCGACGTCGAAGATCGGATCGTCGACGCCGAGCTCTTCGAGCACGGCGGCGGCGGTTTCCTTCATCACCTTCGCCCGCGGATCGAAATTCTTGTAGACCCGGTGGCCGAAGCCCATCAGCCGGAAGGGATCATCCTTGTCCTTCGCCCGGTCGATATATTTGCCGATCTGATCGGGTGTGCCGATCTCGTGCAGCATGCGGAGCGCCGCCTCGTTGGCGCCGCCATGCGCCGGTCCCCAGAGGCAGGCGATGCCGGCCGCGATGCAGGCGAAGGGATTGGCGCCCGAGGAGCCCGCCAGCCGGACGGTGGATGTCGAGGCATTCTGCTCGTGATCGGCATGGAGGATGAAGATCCGGTCCATCGCGCGCTCGATTACCGGGTTCACCCGGTAATCTTCGGCCGGAACGCCGAAGGTCATGCGCAGGAAATTGCCGACATAGGAAAGGCTGTTGTCGGGATAGAGGAAGGGCTGGCCGATCGAATATTTGTAGGCCATCGCCGCGATCGTCGGCATCTTGGCGATCATCCGGTGCGATGCGATGGTCCGCTGCTCGGGATCGGTGATGTCGGTCGAATCGTGATAGAAGGCGCTCAGGGCGCCGACGACGCCGCACATGATCGCCATCGGATGGGCGTCGCGCCTGAAGCCGTTGTAAAGCGTCTTGAGCTGCTCATGGACCATCGTGTGAAGCGTGATGGTGCGCTCGAAATCCTCGAACTCGTCCTTCGAGGGCAATTCGCCGTTCAGCAGCAGATAGGCGACCTCCATGAAGCTCGATTGCTGGGCCAGCTGATCGATCGGATAGCCGCGATGGAGCAGCACGCCCTCGCGGCCGTTGATGAAGGTCAGGCCCGATTCGCAGCTCGCCGTCGCCTTGAAGCCGGGATCGAAGGTGAAGACGTTGGCATCGCCATAGAGTTTGCGGATGTCGATGACGTCGGGACCGCACGAACCGGACAGGACGGGATATTCGTATTTCTCCCCCTCGATCGTAAATTCGGCGGTGTCAGCCATTGTCATGCTCCTTTTACGCGGCCTGATCGGCGATCCGTGCCAGAGACTCCTCGCGGCCGAGTAGCAGCAGCACGTCGAAAATGCCCGGGGACACGGCTTGTCCGGTCAGCGCGGCGCGCAGCGGCTGCGCCACTTTGCCCAGCTTGAGGTCGCGGGCTTCGGCGAAATTCCGGACCGCCGTGTCGAGAACGTCCTCGCGCCAGTCTTCGACGGCCGAAAGGTCGCCATGAAGCTCCGCGAGCAACGCCCGGTCGGCATCTTCTAGCAGCTTTTCGGCCTTCTCGTCCAGCTTGAGTGGGCGGGTGCGAAAAAGAAAAAGCGTGCCGTCCACTAGCTCATGCACCGTCTTGGCGCGCATCTTGACCGAAGCCATGCTGCGCTGCAGCAGGGTTATGCCCTCTGCATGCAGCTCACGACCGAGATGGGCGGCGACGCGCGGCGCGACGATTTCGGCGAGCCGCGCATCGTCGGCTTCGCGGATATAATGGCCGTTCAGATTTTCGAGCTTCTTGACGTCGAAGCGCGCCGGCGACTTGCCGACATTGTCGAGGCCGAACCATTCGACCGCCTGATCGCGGCTGATGATCTCGTCATCGCCATGGCCCCAGCCGAGCCGCAGCAGATAGTTGAACAAAGCTTCGGGCAGGATCCCCATCTCGTCGCGATAACTCTCGACGCCGAGCGCGCCATGCCGCTTGGAGAGTTTCGCGCCGTCATGGCCGTGGATCATCGGCACATGGGCATAGACCATATGGTCCCAGCCCATCGCGTCGATCAGCGCGCGCTGGCGGAAGGCGTTGTTGAGATGATCGTCGCCGCGGATACAGTGGGTGACGCCCATGTCATGATCGTCGACGGCAACCGCGAGCATGTAGGTCGGTGTGCCGTCGGCGCGCAGCATGACGAAATCGTCGATCTCGGCATGGCTGACGCGCACACTGCCCTGGACCGCGTCCTCGATAACCGTTTCGCCCTCCTGCGGCGCCTTCAACCGCACCACCGACGGCGCGTCGGCCGGCACCTCGCCGGGATCGCGGTCGCGCCACGGGCTGCGGACGCGAAACGGCTTGCGCTCGGCCTGCGCCGTTTCGCGCATCGCCTGCAATTCTTCCTGGCTCAGATAGCAGCGATAGGCCGCGCCCTTTTCGAGCAGCTCATGCGCGATCTCGGCATGGCGGTCGGCGCGCGAAAACTGGTAGATTTCCTCGCCGTCCCAATCGAGCCCGAGCCAGCGCATGCCGTCGAGGATGGCGTGGATCGCCTCGTCGGTCGATCGCTTGCGGTCGGTATCCTCGATGCGGAGCTTGAACTCGCCGCCATGGTGGCGGGCGAAGAGCCAGTTGAACAAGGCCGTCCGCGCGCCGCCGATATGGAGGAAGCCGGTCGGCGAGGGCGCGAAGCGGGTGACGACGCGCTGCTGATTGTCGGTTGCGCCCACGCGCAGTTTCTCCAAGACTGTTCCGATGAGGGGGATTTTCGCGGCGCGACCTAGCATAGCGCCCGGCGACCGGCAATCGGCCATCGGGCGGTTGGGCGCGTGGATCGAGGCGCTGTTCGAGGCCGAGCGCGATCAATTGGCCTTGTGGCTGCCGGTCGGGCTCGGAGTCGGGATCGGTGCCTGGTTCCTGCTCGAACGGCAGACGAGCTGGATGGCCTTCATCGCCCTGGCCGCGGCGATTGCCATGGCCGGTCTCGCACTTGGCGGCGGATGGCGCGGCAGCCGCGCGGTCGCCGCATTCGCGCTGGCGGCGGCGCTCGGCACGGCGCTCGTCTGGCTGCGGGCCGAGAGCGTCGATGTGCGGCCGATCGAGTGGCCCGTCGCCGCCGAATTCATGGCCGAGATAGAGGAAGTCGAACTGCTCCCCGCCCGCGACACCGTGCGGCTGATCGTCCGTCGCCCGTCGGACGACCGGCTGCCCGAACGGTTCCGCGTCAATGTCGATGCCGAAGCGGCCGGCGAGCAATTGCGGCCGGGCGCCTGGATCGTGCTCGAGGCCCGGCTGATGCCGCCGCCGGGTCCGGCCGTCCCCGGGGCCTACGATTTCGCCCAACGCGCCTGGTTCGAGGAGATCGGCGCGACGGGCCGCGCATGGGGCGAGATCCGGATCGTCCGGGAAGCGCCCGAGGGCGGACCCGCGGTGCTGCTCGCCGCGGCGCGGCAGGATCTCGCCCAGCATGTGGCCGAGCAGGTCGGCGGCGCGCCGGGCGCGATCGCCGCCACGTTGGCGACCGGCGATCGCGGGCGGATCGGCGACGAGGATGCCGAGGCGATGCGCCGCAGCGGCCTCGCTCATCTGCTTGCGATAAGCGGTCTTCATGTCACCGCGGTGATCGGCGTCGTTATGCTGCTGGCGCTGAAATTGCTGGCGCTGAGCCGGCGGCTGGCCTTGCATGCGCCGTTGATCCTGATCGCCGCGGCGGCGGGCGCGCTGGCCGGCCTCGGCTATACGCTGTTCACCGGCAGCGAAGTGCCGACGATCCGCGCCTGCGTCGCGGCATTGCTGGTGCTGGCCGCGCTGGCGTTGGGACGCGATGCGATCACCTTGCGACTGGTTGCCACCGGCGCCGTCGTGGTGCTGCTCTTCTGGCCCGAAAGCCTTACCGGGCCGAGCTTCCAGCTCAGTTTCGCGGCCGTCACGGCGATCATCGCGCTGCATGACAATCCGAAGATCCGGGCATTGCTCTCGCGCCGCGACGAGCCTTGGGTGGCGAAGATCGGCCGGTTCGCGCTCGGTCTGCTGCTGACCGGGCTCGTCGTCGAGATCGCGCTGATGCCGATCGCATTGTTCCATTTCCACAAGGCGGGGCTTTACGGCGCGCTCGCCAATATCATCGCCATCCCGCTCACCGGCTTCGTCATCATACCGCTCGAAGCGCTGGCTTTGCTGCTCGACACGGTGGGGCTCGGCGCGCCGGTCTGGTGGCTCGTCGGCCAGTCGATCGGCTTGCTGCTCGACATCGCCCATGGCGTCGCCGCGACGCCGGGATCGGTGGCGTTGCTGCCGAGCATGCCGAAAGCCGCCTTCGGCCTGATCGTGCTGGGCGGGCTCTGGATCTGCCTCTGGCGCACTCGCCTCAAGCGTTGGGGAGCACTGCCGATCATGGTCGGCACGATCTGGGCTTTATTGACCCCGGCGCCCGATATCCTGGTCACCGGCGACGGGAAGCACATGGCGGTGCGCGGCGAAGACGGGACGCTGTCGCTGTTGAGGCCGCGCGCCGGCGAGTATGTCCGTGACATTCTGAACGAAACGGCGGGGACCGAGACCGAGGCGGCGGCGCTCGATGCGCTGCCCGCCTCCTGGTGCAATGGCGACAGCTGCCGGGTGACGCTGTGGCGCGGCGGGCGGCAATGGCGGATCTTCGCGACGCGCAGCAGCTATTACCTGCCGATCCGGGCATTGCGCGCCGAATGCGCGGCGGCGGACATCGTCGTCAGCGACCGGCGGCTGCCGCCGAGTTGCACGCCCGGATGGATCAAGGCGGACCGGGATTTGCTGCGGCAGACTGGCGGGCTGGCGGTACGGCTCGACCCGCCCGGAATCGAGACCGTGCTGAACCCCGGCGACGATCACCCCTGGCTGCGTCAGTAGCGGCGCAGCAACCCGGCGAGCGTGCCCTGGATGCGCACCTGATCGGGGGAATAACGCTGCGGTTCGTACTGGCGGTTGGCCGGATCGAGCCGGACCATCTGGCCTTCGTGCCGATAGGTCTTCAGCGTCGCCTCGAAATCGTCGACGAGGGCGACGACGATCTCGCCGTCGCGCGCCGTGTCGGCCTTGCGGATCAGCGCATAATCGCCGTCGAGGATGCCTTCCTCGACCATTGAATCGCCCGAGACTTCGAGCGCGAAATGCTCTCCCGAACCGAGGAAGGCGGCGGGAACGCCGATGCTGTCCTGGCCCTCGATCGCCTCGATCGGCTGGCCGGCGGCGATCCGGCCATGCAGCGGCAGATCGATGACGTCGTTGGCGGGCATCGGCAGCGGATCGGCATCGTTGGCGGCCGGGGCAGGGGCCTGCCCCGCCTGG
>JAIVHR010000287.1 GCA_020200935.1 Sphingomonadales bacterium | reverse complement strand
GGTTAAGGGGGGGCACTCAGATACCGCTGAGCGACAGGGAAGCATTAGAAGGGGGAGGGAATCGGCGAGAGGTAGCCCTTTCACTGAAAGCCAAATCCTTAGTAGATAGAACACTGCGCCAGCTATGGCGCTTATTTCTGAAAATGCTACAGTTACGCGTCCGGTGAATTGGTTCCGCTCTGAGATGCGATCAAGGGACGTTAGGGGGATGCCCATGTCGAAGAAGGTTCGAGACATTGTCCATAACTACATATACCTTACTCCGATCGAGGAACTTATCACCGAAAACCCGCTCTTTTTGCGCCTTCATTACATCCATCAAAACAGCTTCACCTATCTTACCTATCCATCCGCTCACAACACCCGGTTCTCGCACTCTCTAGGAGTAATGCATGTAGCTGGAGGTATATTCCAAGCCGCCTTCGCCCGGACCCCGCCTGTGGCATTGCAAACCTTCCTCCTTCGGGTAAAGGCTGAATTCGAACGCCTTGAGATCCCAGCTGCTGGGAACGCGAGTTCACCTCTCTCTTTAAGTGCAGTCGTCGAGGAGATGACAAGCGCTGACACTGCCCATTTTTTTGACAACGCGGTTTACAATTCGTTCCTTCGCGTCACCGCCCTTGGCGCTCTACGGGACCATCAAAGGGAGAAGGCTGCGTTAGCGATAATACTGCTGCAAGCCATCCGCATGGCGGCGATGCTGCATGATGTTGGCCATCCCCCATTTAGCCACATCGTCGAGTACGCCCTGTTGGAGGGCCTCATCCAACGAAAGGTTGCGCGGGATTGCGATGAATCGGTCGAGTTGGATTACAAAGGGCATGAGCATGCGAGCGGCTGCATCGCCACCCAGATCCTTGGTGGAGCGAGCTTCGAGAGCCATCGGTATGCGATACGAACCCCGAATTTTTTTGCTGCATGTGCAGCGTTTACGAAATCAATGTTTTCCGAAGAAAGTCGCCTGGTAGGGCTAAAGAAGACTCTGCTTTCGGGAGATTTGGATGCTGATAGGCTCGATTATGTGCTGAGAGATGCAAAATCTGCGGGGCTGCGATTAGATTATGACTTAGAAAGGCTACAAGACGCTGCTTTCTTGACAAATCATAACGATAGCCCATTTACTGTTTCTTA
The DNA here is from genome assembly GCA_020200935.1 of Sphingomonadales bacterium. GTDB lineage: Bacteria > Pseudomonadota > Alphaproteobacteria > Sphingomonadales > Sphingomonadaceae > Parasphingopyxis. Next base: position 3,150 of record JAIVHR010000287.1, on the reverse strand, counting down.
TCATTTGGGAGCACTACCAACAATAGAGAACTTCTTTAACGCTAGGTATGACTTATATCGATGGATGATTTATCATCATGACACGAGCAGACGCAATTTGGTGGTGCAACGATTTATCATTCTTCTATTAGAGTCTAAGAAACTAGATAGAGGTATACAGGAGATTGCTAAGACTCTGTGTCACGATGCTTGTGGCGGAGATAATAGCAACTTTTTAAACTATCGGAGATTTATTGACGGGTCGCTGGTAGACCGAATGTGGTCTGTTCTAGAGATAATTGAGAACAAGAGGTCCACTACCCAAGATGAGCTTGATCTAAAGTTTTATCTTGAAGTTATATTAAGCAGAAGCAACTACATTCTTCCCTCTCTTTGCAAAACCCCAGGAGATTATGCGTATCTTGCATCTAAGGCTCTTAATAAACGAAATCAAATTAGTGGAAACCTTGATCTTGGGGAGCCACATATTGGGCACGGGAATACGTTCGAGGATCTAAATACACAAATTCGGAGAAGGTTCTCGAGGCTTACGAACAATCTAGTTGAGGAGTTTGGGAAATCTCTAGCGGGAAGGTCTGGTAATCCAGAAAAGGACGCGGAAGGTATTGCTAAATATCGTCTTGCGAGAGAGATAGAGCTAGTTCTTCGACGGGCAGTCGATGAGGAATTCGGGAAAGGAGTTTATACGGTATACTTTTATTACATCGGCTCATTCAAGGCATCATTTACAAATCCCTTCGAATTGCATCCGCCTGCGGGAGGGGGAAATCCAGTTCCTATTCGCGAACTTTCCCCTACGATTGAAATGCTTGAGACGGCGTGGTCCAAATCTCCTCAAGTCATGATCTATCTTAGAATATCCGAGAATAAGGCATTAGAGCTTGCCGAGGAGGGTGCGGAAACCCGAGAGGCGATCTTTAGGGCTATCCGGGATATTGTAGGGGAGGCTCTTCGTTGGAGCAACCGCCACGGCCAGAGGTCGGCTATCTCCGTATTGACTACGCCAGGCATTGATGGCCGGTTCGAGATCTGCTTTTTTCTTGGAAGCGTCGGTGAGCAGTCTAATTGAGACGCTTTGGTCTGCCTGGATAGCGAAGTTTGTTAACGCAGTAGCGTCCGCATAGGGGTCCACGATCAAGATTTCGTCCTGTGCCAATCGCAGAACCTTGCCGACTGCGGCGAACGCTTGGTGCGGACTTGCAGCTGGGATGAACCTACCTTGAGCCTCTGGAGATGCTTCAAGCTCAGACCTCGCAAGTGCGCTCAAAACTATGCTTGTTATCGTTTGAGCGTTCGTCTGCCGCAGAATGCCGTTCAGATTGTTCATTGCCGATTTCATTATGATCACGTCGCCGGGCGACGCGATTAGCTCGATCAATGCGAGCGCTTGCGCGAGCCAATCATTGATTTCTCGCGTTACAACGCCGGGCGAATCTAATTCTGGCATCTCCGCGACCAGATGACCAAGTCGGAGATAGATATCGTCCGGGTCCAATTTCATTCTGGCTCGCCTCTATCGCCTACTGATCCAGAAAACTCCGCATCTTCCGTGACCGGCTCGGATGCTTGAGCTTCCTCAGCGCCTTGGCCTCGATCTGCCTGATGCGCTCCCTCGTCACCGAGAATTGCTGGCCCACTTCCTCGAGCGTGTGATCGGTGTTCATGCCGATGCCGAAGCGCATGCGGAGCACGCGTTCCTCGCGCGGGGTGAGGCTGGCGAGGACGCGGGTTACCGTCTCCTTGAGGTTCGACTGGATCGCCGCATCGACCGGGATCACTGCATTCTTGTCTTCGATGAAATCGCCGAGATGCGAATCCTCCTCATCGCCGATCGGCGTTTCGAGGCTGATCGGCTCCTTGGCGATCTTCATCACCTTGCGGACCTTTTCGAGCGGCATCGAGAGGCGCTCGGCCATCTCCTCGGGCGTCGCCTCGCGGCCCTGCTCGTGGAGGAACTGGCGGCTGGTGCGCACCAGCTTGTTGATCGTCTCGATCATATGGACCGGGATGCGGATGGTGCGCGCCTGATCGGCGATCGAGCGGGTGATCGCCTGGCGGATCCACCAGGTCGCGTAGGTGCTGAACTTGTAGCCGCGGCGATATTCGAACTTGTCGACCGCCTTCATCAGCCCGATGTTGCCCTCCTGGATCAGATCGAGGAATTGCAGCCCGCGATTGGTGTATTTCTTGGCGATCGAGATGACGAGCCGGAGGTTCGCTTCGACCATTTCCTTCTTGGCGATCCGCGCCTCGCGCTCGGCCTTTTGCACCATATTGACGATGCGGCGGAATTCCTCGAGCGCCATGCCGGTCGCCTGGCTGATCTCGGAGATCTCGGTGCGGATGCGGTCGACCGCCTCGGCTTCCTTGTCGGCGAAGGTGGCCCATTTCTTGTCGATCCCGGCGACCTTTTCGAGCCAGCCTTCCTCGAGCTCCTTGCCCATATATTCTTCGATGAAGCTGCGCCGCGGCACCTTGTGGCGCTCGGCGAGCCGCAGCATCTGGCCGCCCAGCGCGGTCAGCCGGCGGTTGTAGGAATAGAGCTGGTCGACCAGATATTCGATCTTGGTCTGGTGGAACTGGACGCTCTCGACCTCGCTGGTCAGCTCCTGGCGCAGATTATGGTAGCGCGTCTCCTGCGCCTTGGGCAGCTCCTGCCCGGCGCCGAGCGCGGCGAGCCGCTTCTGCTGGAGCGTCGAGAATTTCTTGTAGAGGCCGGTGATCTTGGCGAAGCGTTCGAGCGCGTCGGGTTTCAGCGCCTCTTCCATCTGGGCGAGCGAGAGCTGATTGTCGTCATCATCGTCGTCATTGCGACGCGCATCCGCGCTTTCGCTCGTCTGTTCGCCGTCGCCGTCTTCCTCGTCGCTCTTCTCGTCGCCGTCTTCCTCGTCGCTCTCGTAATCCTCCTCGTCGTCTTCCTTGATCGACGGGCCGGCGGTCTTTTCGGAAATCTCGCCGCCATCGTCTTCCTCGGCCTTTTCGACATCCTCGGCGGTCGGGCCCTTGGTCAGCATCGCCTCGAGATCGACGATCTCGCGGAGCTGCATTTCCTCGTCATTGAGCGCGTTCGACCATTCGATGATCGCGTTGAAGGTGATCGGGCTCTCGCACAGCCCGATGATCATCATGTCGCGGCCGGCCTCGATGCGC
>JAIVHR010000009.1 GCA_020200935.1 Sphingomonadales bacterium | reverse complement strand
GCCTTAAGCGTCTCGAAGCGCAGCAATGTATCGACGAGCAGCGTCCCTTCCCGATCCGACAGCAGGCGGGCGATGGGCGAATATTCCCGCCCGCACAAGGCGATCGCGAAATCGCTCAACGGCAGGTTGATCAGGTCGCTCATCAGCGGGCCGACCCGTCCGGACGGCCGTTGGCGCTGATAGTGATAAACGCTGCGCAGCCGGCGCCAGGGACAGCGGACCACCGCCATGCTTTCGAGCGTCTGATATGTCTCCGGGCCTAAGATCTCGCGCAGCAGCCAAGGGCGAGCATGCGTGACGAGGCCCTTGTTCGACCTTCCCGTGTGAACGGTCTTGCGCTCGAGGATCGGCCCGGCGAGATCGGGCTCGTCGACGATGCGCCGGCCGCCCTGCTCGACCAGCGCCGCGGCGATGCTGACGCCGGCCGTCTTGGGCACGTGGAAGAAGATATATCCGCGCGCGCGGTCGATCACTGCCATCGGGCCATCCTAGCGCGTCACTTCCGCCCGAACAGCTTCTCGATGTCGCCATGGCCGAGCTTGACCCAGGTCGGGCGGCCGTGATTGCACTGGCCCGAATGCGGCGTCGTCTCCATTTCGCGCAGCAATGCGTTCATCTCGGCGATCGAAAGCATCCGGCCGGCGCGCACCGATCCGTGGCAGGCCATCGTCGCGGCGACGTGATCTAGCTTTTCCTTGAGGCTCAGCGCCTGATCATAGGCGGCGATCTCGTCGGCGAGATCGGTGACCAGCCCCTTGACGTCGCCATTGCCGAGCAAGGCGGGGACCGAGCGGACGAGGATCGCCTCGGGGCCGAAACGCTCGATCTCGAGCCCGAGCTCGGCCAGTTCCGCGCTACGATCTTCGAGCGCGTCGCAGGCCGCCTCGTCGAGCTCGACGACATCGGGGGCGAGCAGCCCCTGGCTCGCCACCCGCCCGTCGGCGAGCGCCCGGTTCATCCGTTCGAGCACCAGCCGTTCATGCGCGGCATGCTGATCGACGATGACCAGCCCGTCCTCGGCCTCGGCGACGATATAGGTCTTGTCGATCTGGCCGCGCGCGATGCCGAGCGGATAGTCGGCCGGCGGCGCCTCGGCCGGCGCGCCCTCCTCGCCGCGGCCCCGCGGCGCCGCCATATAGGTCTCGGCCTGCTGCCAGACGCTCGCCTGGCCCGGCGATGCGGGCGGGAAGGAATAGTTGGGCCGCTGGGGCACTGTTGCCCCGGCGCCGACCGGTTCGGTCCGCCAGTTGCCGAGCGCGCCGGCCGAGGGCCGCTGGACGCTGCGGAAGCCGGCACCGTCGAGCGCATGGCGCAGCCCGCCGACGATCAGCCCGCGGATATTGCCGGGATTGCGGAAGCGCACCTCGGTCTTGGCCGGGTGGACGTTGACGTCGACCTCGCCGGACGGGACGGTCAGGAACAAAGCCAGCACCGGATGCCGGTCTCGCGCCAGCAGATCCTGATAGGCGCCGCGCACCGCGCCGATCAGCAGCCGGTCCTTGACCGGCCTGCCGTTGACGAACAGATATTGATGGTCGGCGACGCCGCGGTTGAAGGTCGGCAGGCTGGCCACGCCTTCGAGCCGGACGCCCTCGCGATCATATTCGACGGCCATGCTGTTGTCGGCAAGCTCGCGGCTGGTCAGCGCGGCGACCCGGTCCGAGCGATCCTCGCCGGGCTGGACGGCGATCGTCTTGCGGCTGTTATGTTCGAGCGTGAAGCCGATATCGGGCCGCGCCATCGCCAGCCGGCGGACGATATCGGCAGCCGCGGCATATTCCGAGCGCGGCGTGCGCAGGAATTTGCGCCGCGCGGGCACTTTGGCGAACAGCCCGTCGACGACCACGCGCGTCCCCGGCGGGAGCGCCGCCGGCCCCTCCTCGACCAGATCGCCATTATCGACGATCCGCTGCCAGCCTTCGTCACCCCTCACCCGACTTTCGAGCGTCAGCCGCGCCACGCTGGCGATCGAGGGCAGCGCCTCGCCGCGGAAACCCAATGTCTCGACACACTCGATATTCTCGTCGGGCAGCTTGGAGGTGGCATGGCGTTCGAGCGCCAGCGCCATCTCGTCGCGGGTCATGCCGCAGCCGTCGTCGATCACCTCGATCCGATCGATCCCGCCCTCGGTCAGCCGGATGACGATCCGCCCGGCCCCGGCATCGATTGCATTCTCGACCAGCTCCTTGAGCGCGCTCGCCGGCCGCTCGACCACCTCGCCGGCGGCGATGCGGTTGACCAGATGGGCGGGCAGGCGGCGGATCGGCATGGCCTTCACTCTACGCCCTGATGCATCGCACGGCGAGCGGTGCATCCACACGTGACTCCTCTCCCATCTCTCCCCAACCTGCCGCCGGGAGCCGGATCGGTTCCAGGCCGCGGGCAATCCCGGAAATACCCCGGTATCACGCAAATAATTCTCGCAAACGGGCGGATTGTCGCTATGTGGGGCGCAAGGCTCTCCGGGCCGACTCCCCGATCATTAACTTTTCAGATTTACGAGTATTTTCCAGCCATGTGGTTCAAAAACCTTTTCAAGATGATGTCGCACGACATGGCGATCGATCTCGGCACGGCGAACACCGTCGTCTATGTCCGTGGCCGCGGCATCGTGCTCAACGAGCCCTCGGTGGTCGCGATCGAAACCGAGAACGGCATCAAGCGCGTCAAGGCCGTCGGCGAAGACGCCAAGGTGATGATGGGCAAGACGCCCGATGCGATCGAGGCGATCCGGCCGTTGCGCGACGGCGTCATCGCCGACATCGATGTCGCCGAGCAGATGATCAAGCACTTCATCAACAAGGTTCACGGCCCCCGCCGCTTCCCGCGCTGGCCCGAAATCGTCATTTGCGTGCCCTCGGGATCGACCAAGGTCGAGCGGCGCGCGATCCGCGACGCGGCCTCCAACGCCGGCGCCAGCCAGGTCTGGCTGATCGAGGAGCCGATGGCCGCGGCGATCGGCGCCGGCATGCCGGTCACCGAACCGATCGGATCGATGGTCGTCGATATCGGCGGCGGCACCACCGAGGTCGCGGTGCTCAGCCTGCGCGGCCTCGCCTACACCACTTCGGTGCGCACCGGCGGCGACAAGATGGACGAGGCGATCAGCTCCTATGTCCGCCGCAACCATAATCTGCTGATCGGCGAGGCGACGGCCGAGCGGATCAAGAAGGAGGTCGGCGTCGCGCTGATGCCGGCCGACGGCAAGGGACAGACGATCCACATCAAGGGCCGCGATCTCGTCAACGGCGTCCCCAAGGAGATCTCGATCAACCAGGGCCAGCTCGCCGAGGCGCTCGCCGAGCCGGTCGGGACGATCGTCGAGGGCGTGCGCATCGCGCTCGAAAACACCCAGCCAGAGCTCGCCGCCGACATCGTCGATCAGGGCATCGTGCTGACCGGCGGCGGCGCGCTGCTCGAAGGCATCGACGAAGTGCTCCGGCGCGAGACGGGCCTGCCCGTCACCATCGCCGAGGATCCGCTGACCTGCGTCGCTCTCGGCACCGGCCGCGCGCTCGAGGAAGAGATCTACCGCGGCGTCCTGACGACGGGATAGCGCGCATATGGGGGCGAGAATCACCCTCGGCCCCGAGCATTGAGAAGACATATTCGGCTGACAGGCTGGAGTTCGGTTGAAACACCGTCATGCCGGACTTGATCCGGCATCCAGAGTCCCAAGCGACAGCGCTTGCCGCTCTGGACCCCGGATCAGGTCCGGGGTGACGATTCCCTTTCCATCGAACGGCCGCTAGTGGTTCAATAGCGGGACAGCCGAATCCAGAATCGGAATTGCTTTCATGACCTCTAGCGAATCGAAGCGCCTCGGATTTTCCCGCCGCGCGCGCTTCGGCATATTCGCCGGCTATGTCGCCGCGGTCACCGGCGCGCTGATCGGTTTCGGGCTGATCCTCATCGCGGTCGTCGATCCGCAGGGCTTCGCCGCGATCCGCGGCGCGGTCAGCGACGTCACGGCGCCGGTATCGGGCGCCGGCCGCGGCGCGGTTCAGGAAGGCGGGCGGATCGACGATTATATCGGCAATTGGTGGAATGCCGGGCGGCAGAATGCCGAGCTCAAGCAGGAACTCGCCGAAGCGCGCCGCCGGATCGTCGAGGCGCGCGCGACCCAACTCGAAAATCGCCGGCTGCGGCGGCTGGTCAATCTCATCGAGGGAGACATCGAGGTCATCGCCACCGCGCGCCTCGTCAATTCGAGCCTCACCAGTCCGCGCCGGCTGGCGACGATCTTCGCCGGGCGCAATCAGGGCGTGCTGCCCGGCCAGCCGGTGCGCGCCGCCGACGGCCTGGTCGGCCGGATTCTCGATTCCGGCCGCAACGCGGCGCGCGTGCTGCTGCTCACCGACCGGTCGAACATCGTCCCGGTCAAGCTGACCCGAGACGGCACGCCGGCCTTCACCAGCGGCCGCGGCGACGGCGAGATCGAGGTCCGCTCGCTCGAGGCGGGCCGCGATTCCTTCCGCCGCGGCGATCTGCTGGTGACCAGCGGCACCGGCGGCATCTACCCGCCCAATATCCCGGTCGCGGTGATCGTCCGCTCCTTCGGCGACAGCGCCCGCGCCCGCCCGCTCGCCGATCCGGCGGCGCTCGATTTCGCGATGGTTCAGCCGGCCTTCGAGCCCCCCGACGACGAATCGGTCGGCCCTTCCCCCGTGGTACCCGAAGGTCCGTTGGCCGATGCCCTCGAAGAGGCCGGGGAATGAGCCGGCTCCACGGCCTCGACGAGAATATCACCGCGATGCGCGCGCGGCTGAGCCTGATCCCGGCGGCGAGCGTGATCGCCGGATCCTTGGTCAGTCTCGTACCGCTGATCGCCCAGGCGCCGATCCTGCCGCCGCTGGGCTTCATGATCTTTCTCGGCTGGCGCTTTCTGCGTCCGCAGATCTGGCCGCTGTGGGCCGGATTGCCGCTCGGGTTGTTCGACGATCTGATGTCGGGCAATGCGATCGGCAGCGGCATGCTGCTCTGGACCGCGACCCTGCTCGCCTTCGACCTCGCCGACAACCGCGCGATGTGGCGCGATTATTGGCTCGACTGGATGGTGGCGACCGCGGTGCTGACGCTCTATATCGTGCTGACCATGGCCCTGTCCGCGTTCGCCGGCGGCGGCTGGCTGATCGCGCCGCTGCTGCCGCAAATCCTCGTCTCGATACTGCTCGTGCCGCTGCTGCTGCGCTTCTGTGCGCTGCTCGATAGCTGGAGGCTGTCGCTTTGAAGCTCACCGGGCCGATGTCGATCAGCGAGAATATGCGCAAGATGATGTTTACGCGGCGATCGATGCTGCTCAACGGCGCGCAGCTCGGCATCGCCGGGCTGCTCGCCGCGCGGATGGGCTGGATCGCGATCGCCGAGAATGAGCAGTGGCAGCTGCTGGCCGAATCGAACCGCGTCCAATTGAGCCTGATCCCGCCGCGGCGCGGCTGGATCGTCGACCGGTCGGGCCAGCCGCTGGCGATGAACCGCTCCGATTTCCGCGTCGACCTGATCCCCGATCAGCTGCGCGAGCCCGACCGGGTGATCGCCGCGCTAACCGATCTGCTCGATCTGTCCGAGGAGGAGGTGACGCGCATCCGCGAGGATCTCGACGCCGCATCGGGCTACCAGCCGGTCCAGGTCGCGGCGGGGCTCGAATGGGAGCAGTTCGCCGCGGTCAATGTCCGATTGCCCGAACTGCCCGGCGTGTCGCCGCTCCAGGGCTTCGCGCGTTATTATCCCACCGGCGCCGCCGTCGGGCATCTCGCCGGCTATGTCGGCACGCCCAACCGCGAGGAATATCTGGCTTCGGGCAAGAACCCGCTGTTTCTCTTTCCGGGCTTCCAGGTCGGCAAGGACGGGCTCGAAAAGACTTTGGAGCCGGCGCTGCGCGGCGAGCCCGGCGCCCGCCGCGCCGAGGTCACCGCGCGCGGCGATCTGGTGCGCGAGCTCGAAACCCGCGAGGACCATCCCGGCGAGACCGTCCGGCTGACCATCGATGCGGGCTTGCAGGAATTCGCCGCGCGCAGGCTCGGCGATGAATCGGGCGCGTGTGTGGTGCTCGATTGCCGCACCGGTGACGTGCTGGCGATGCCATCGATGCCGAGCTTCGATCCGAACAGCTTTTCCGACGGTATCAGCCATGCCGAATGGAACATGCTGTCGGCCGACGAGCGTGTGCCTTTGCGCAACAAATCTTTGCTCGGCATGTATCCGCCGGGCTCGACCTTCAAGCCGATGACCGGCCTTGCCGCGCTCGCCAACGGCGTCGATCCGGCGGAGACCGTCTTCTGCCCGGGCGGCTACCGGCTCGGCAACCGCTTCTTCCGCTGCCTCGGCCGCCACGGCACGATGAACCTCCACACCGCGATCGCGCGCAGCTGTAACACCTATTTCTACACCATGGCCCGGCGGGTCGGCATCGATGCGATCGCCGAGGTCTCGCGCGCGATGGGCCTCGGCGAGGAATATCCGCTGCCGGTTCCCAACCAGAATTACGGCACCGTGCCCGACAGCCGCTGGGTGGTCCGCCGCCACAATCGCGAATGGACCGATGCCGACACGCTCAACACCGCGATCGGCCAGGGTTATCTGCTGACCACCCCGCTGCAGCTCGCGGTGATGTCGGCGCGGATCGCCTCGGGCCGGACGGTGCTGCCGCGGCTGGTGCGCGAGGCCGTGCCGCCGCCGCCGGTGCCCGGTATCGATCCCGCCCATATCGAGCTGATCCGGGCCGGCATGGACGAGGTCGTCAACGGCGCCGGCACCGCGCCGCGCGCCCGTCTGCCGCTCGACGACATCCGGCTCGGCGGCAAGACCGGCACCGCGCAGGTCGTCAACCTCTCCTCGGGGCGCGGCGGCATGGGCGTGCCCTGGAAGTATCGCGACCACGGGCTGTTCGTCTGTTTCGCGCCGGTCGAACAGCCGCGCTATGCCTGCGCCGTGGTCGTCGAGCACGGCATGTCGGGCGGCCGCGCCGCCTCGCCGGTGGCCAGCGATTCGCTGCTCTATCTGTTCGATCGCGATCAGGCGGTCGAGAAGCTCGCCGCGCTCGAGGAAGGCTGGGGCGGCGATATCCGCCGGCGCATGGCCCGCGAAGAAGCGGTCTGGCGCGCCGCCCATGACCTGCCGCCGCTGCCCAGCCTGCCCGATGTCTCCCCGCCTCCGGCCGAGCAAGCCGGCGGGGAGAATGGCGAAAGCCAGGGCGAGGGAAACCCGCCCGCATGACGATCATCGGCAGCCACGATTCGGTCGTCCCGCGCCCGCTCGCCGAACTTCCCTGGGGGCCGATCCTGCTGGTGCTGGCGATCGGCGGGCTCGGCCTCGCCGTGCTCTATTCGGCGGCCGGCGGCAGCGTCGAGCCCTGGGCCGGCAACCATGCGCTGCGCTTCACGATCTTCCTGCTGATGGCGCTGTTCCTGTCGCGGCTGCGCGAGAAACATTGGCAGTTTCTCGCCTGGCCGGCCTTCGTCGCGACCTTGATCGGGCTGGTCGGCGTCGAGGCGCTGGGCGCGCTGCGCGGCGGCAGCCAGCGCTGGCTGAGCCTCGGCCCGATCAATATCCAGCCCTCCGAAATCATGAAGCCGGTGCTGGTTCTGGCGCTGGCGAAATTCTATCACGTCCTGCCGGCCGGCGAATTGCGCAAGCTGATCGCGGTCTGGCCGCCGCTGGTGCTGATCGGTCTGCCCTGCGCGCTGGTCGTCATCCAGCCCGATCTCGGCACGACGGTGGCGCTGGCGGTCGGCGGCTTTTCGGTGATGTTCCTCGCCGGCCTCCCCTTGCGATATTTCATCGGCGCCGCGATCGCGCTCGCCGCTCTCGTCCCGGTCGCCTTCATGTTCCTGCTCGAGGAATATCAGCAGAACCGGGTGCTGACCTTCCTCAATCCCGAGAACGACCCGCTCGGCACCGGCTATCACATCACCCAGTCGAAGATCGCGATCGGATCGGGCGGATTGTTCGGCAAGGGCTATCTCGAAGGCACCCAGAGCCACCTCGCCTACCTCCCCGAGGGCCATACCGACTTCGTCTTCGCGACGATGGCCGAGGAGTTCGGGCTGTTGGGCGGCGTGCTGCTGATCCTCGGTTTCGCGCTGATGATCCGCTGGGGGTTTCGCGTCGGCCAGCGTTCGGCGAGCAACTTCGGCAGGCTCGCCGCCTCGGGGCTGGCGGTGACAATATTCTTCTATGTCGCGATCAACCTGATGATGGTGATGGGCCTCGCCCCTGTCGTCGGCATCCCGCTGCCGCTCGTCTCCTATGGCGGATCGGCGATGATGACGGTGCTGATCTGCCTCGGCATATTGATGAGCCTCGATCGCGAGAACCGGATCAGGCGATAGCTTCCGGAATCGGTGCCGCTGGTGTATCCCGGCGTCATGCAAAAGTTCTCGCTCGCTGTCCTCCTGCTGACCTGCGCCGCCGCGCCGCTCGCCGCGCAGGAGGCCGAGGACGGGCCCGACACGATCGAACGCGTCGGCCAGGCGGCGGGCGAGATCGCGCTGACCCCGCTCAGCGACCTCAATC
>JAIVHR010000116.1 GCA_020200935.1 Sphingomonadales bacterium | reverse complement strand
CGCATATGCGGCGCGCTGCGTCGGTTGATCTGGGTGTTGGCCGAGGGGCGGATGCCTTCTTCGGCGAGATCGCCGATCACGCGCAGGCATTGGTCGTAGCTCCCGCGGATACCGCGGAGTTCGTCGTGGATCTCGCGCGGGCCATCGACCGAGACGCCGGCGGCGTGAAGCCCGGCTGCTGCGGCTGCGGCGATCTTCGTGCGGGTCAGCGCCCGGCCGCCGGTCTGGAGACCGCATTTGATGCCGGCATCCGACACCGCAGCGATAATTTCGAGCCAGTCGAGGCGCAGATAGGCCTCGCCGCCGATCAGGCTGATCTCACGCGTGCCGAGCGCCGCGAGCTGGTGCACCAGATCGAGGCATTCGGCGGTGTCGAGTTCGCCTTTGCGCGGTCGCCCGGCGCGCGATCCGCAATGCGAGCAACGCAGGTTGCAGGCCAGCGTGATTTCCCAAACGACATGGACGGGGACGCGGTCGCTGCGGTCGCCTTCGCTGCGGCGGCGGACCGATTCCCCGTGCCGGGGATCGGGCGCATCGCCAGATTCGATTCGGGCTTCCGAACCGGGTTGCTGATCGAGCATGATTTCGCCTTTCACGGACGCCTTCAGGGCGCCCGCCGCAGATTCAGGCGCCCGCCTTGCCGCCGCGCGATTCGAGCTCGGCATCGAGCTCCTTGAGCGCGCCTTCGAGATCTTCCTGCTGGGCAAGAACGGCGCGAGCATGATCGCGCAGCGTGATCAGCTCGTCGAGCGTGGTGTCGGAACTGCGAAGCGCGTCCTGGATTGCGGGCGCATAGAGAACAATGGTCATGGTTGCCTCCTGGTTCGGTTGCCTCCGGTCGGTCGCCGGCCGCGTTGGTCTTTGGCGGACGCCTAGCCCTTGGCTTCGCGCCGTTCGATTTCGGCATCGAGCTTCTCGAGCGCGGCCTTGAGGTCGCCCTGTTGCTTGAGCACCGCTCTGCCATGTTCGCGCAGTTTCCCGAGTTCCTCGTCGGATGCTCCCGATCTCAGAGCGTCATGGATGCCTACTCCGTAGAGAATTACAAATCCCATATTCACCTCCATCGTTCATGCGAGCAGTTGTCTCCCAAATTTGCACAACTCGCCACTTCCGCTATTGCGCGCCAGACAGATCATCAGGGGCGGCCCTCCAATGTCCAAGTTTACGTCCATTTACCGGGACGCGACTCGAAGCAATCATGGTGAAGAAAACATTCTAGACTTGCTCGTCGATTACGGCAATAACCTATTCGACTCCCATCCATCAAATTCGCCCGCCGCTTCGATCTCGCCAACCTGTCCGTCCGCTGCGAGGACGCCTTGGCGACGGACCTTTCGGGGGTCGCGGGGATTTATGTCTTCACACCCTTTTTCGATGCCGATTCGGCGCGCTTTATCGATCGGGTCGAGCGGAGCTGCCGCCCCGGCACGCGGATTTGCGGCCTCGGCCTGATCGCCGGCCAGCTCCGGACCCGCGCCCGCATGCGCGAACAGCGCAACGGCCGGCATCGCTTCGACCGCGCCCAATTGGTGCTGGTCTAGGGCGCGCTCGATGCGCTAGCATCGGCGAACGGACCATTGCGCAGAAGGGAGCTGGGATGTCGGGCACCACGCTACTCGAAGGCCGGTGCCTGTGCGGCGCGGTGACGGTGCGGATTGCGCCGCCCGAACCGCATGTCGAAGCATGCCATTGCGACATGTGCCGGCGCTGGGGCGGCGGACCGTTCCTGTCCTTGAAGCTCGTTACCGACCCGCTGTTCACCGGCGAGGAACAGATCGCGCGCTACGCCTCGTCGGACTGGGCCGAGCGAGGTTTCTGCAAGACATGCGGCACGCATCTCTTCTATTTCTTCAAGCCGAAGCAGGGATATTCCTTCACCGCCGGCCTGTTTGAGGGCACCGGCAGCTTCGCCTTCGTCGAGGAGATCTTCGTCGACGAGAAGCCTCCCTATTACGACTTTGCCGGGGAACGCGAGCGGCTGACCGGCGCCGAGCTGCTCGCCAAATTCAATGAAGAAGACGACTAGCCGCTTCGGCAGCGTTGAAGCCGGTCCGCCGCGCCTGTATGCGGCGGTGATGGATTGGCTCCCGATCGACCTGATCGCTGCGAATAGCAGCTTCGGCATCGCCGGCGATCTGCTCGAGCGGACGGCGAGCACGGTCCGCGTCCAGCGCATCGTCGAGCTGTCGCTCGCCCCGGTGTTCCTGATCGCGGGCATCGGCGCGATGCTCAACGTCATGAACAGCCGGCTGACCTGGATCGTCGACCGCATCCGCCGGATGGAGCGCGCGCTCGACAATCCCGAGGCCAGCGCCCGGCGGCGCAAGGAAGCCGAGGAGCTGCCGGTCCTGCGCAAGCGCCAGCGGCTCGCCCATATGGCGATCGACCTGTCCACCGCGGGCGCGCTCGCCATCTGCCTCGTCATCGCGACGCTTTTCGTCAGCGCCTTCATCCGGACCTCGATCGGCACCCTCGTCGCGCTGCTCTGGATCGCCGCGATGGCGCTGATCTTCGCCGGGCTGCTCTATTTCCTGATGGAGACCCGGCTCGCCACCCGCTCGGCGCGGGAGACGCGCAAGCTCGCCCGCCGGATGATCCGCAAGGGTCAGGATGCGGAATAGAGTATTTTGCCTTGGTACGATTGAAGGACTCGGCGAGACACTTCAAACCGCCTAGGGTCCTTCCCGCGTTCGCCGATGGACGCGTTCGACAGGGGGATGAGGCATGTCGCATTGGGTTTTGGGCAGTGAGGAATATCCGGACGGGACGCGCGACGTCACGATCGACTTCACGAATAACGACGCCAATGGCGAGATGTCGGGCACGCTCGTCTTCAAGGGGCATACCTTCTACATCAGCGGCAACTGGGCCGCCTCGGGCTCGATCCCCGGCCGCAACCATTCGGCCTTCGCGCTGTGGGGCAGCGACCAGCAGGCGGCGACCGTCTATGTCGCCGTCGCCGGGACGATGGACGGGCCCGGCAGCGCGCCCGAAGACATCGTCATGAACCTGATCCGCGTCTCGACCGGCGACGACGAGCAATATGGCTGGTCGGGCGTACTGAAGCCAATCTAGCGGTCGGGCGGAAACGGGGCGCGATCACGCGCGATCGAGCAGGTCGTCGGTGAGTTCGAGCAAGAGCAGCGGTTCGTCGGCGGTCTCGCAGATCGCATCAAGGAAAGCCTCGCGGGTCTCCGGTTCGTCATAGGCCATTCTGGCATCGAAGGCCTTCTGCCAGGTCTCGCGATCGGGCCATTCGGCGATGCCGACGAAGCGCGTTCCCGCCTCGTCCGATCCCGCCACGTCGCGGTGCAGCCGTGAGCCGAGCGAGCCATATTTCTCGCGGATCAGCTCGGTTCCCCGCCGCCAGGCCGCGCGGAACTGCTGGGCCTATGAGGGGCGCCTGGTCACCGCCGACCCCGCCGACGCGGCGATGGCGACCGAGCCGATGGTGATGCATGTCGCCTCGTGCCGCCCGGGCGAAATCCGCATCCCCTTCCATGTCGGCACCGACCGGTCGCGGACCTGGGTGATAACCGAGACCGCCACCGGGCTGCGCCTCAAGCACGATCACCGCCAAGCCGACGGCAGCCCCGATCCGGTGACGATGTATGGCGGCGACACCGCATCGCCGGGCAGTGCCGGCCTCCAGCATTTCCCCGCCGACGCCGAATCGATTGCGCTGTTCCGCCGCGAGGGACTCGACGTCTCGGTCCATAATGTCTGGGCGGTCGAGGTGGAGGACGATATCTTCGCCTATGAGCTGCGCCGCCCGGCGAGCGCCGACAACCGCCATTTCCGCGTCGAGTTCGATCTTTCCGAGCCGGTCCCGCCGCCGCCGCCGGCCTGGGGCAGCGAATAGCGGGGAGCCGCCGGAGCTTCGGCCGCCGGGAAATTGCACGCGCATTGCCGCGTCCGAACGGCTAGAGTGGCGCGAAGGGCATTCCGCCCCGCAGGAGATAGCCATGGCCAAGGGTCAGAAGAAATCGAACAAGGAAATCCGCAAACCCAAGGCGGAGAAGAAGAAAACCAACGCCTCGCAGCCTTCCGAGAAGGCGGGCGTGGTCTCGGGGCTCGAGCATCTGAAGAAATAGCGCGCTTGCCCGGCCGGGCGAGGGCGCTATGTGCGCAGCCATGCCCGGCGCCAACCCCGTCCGCATCCTCGTCGATGGCGATGCCTGCCCGGTCAAGGAGGAGATCTACAAGGTCGCCTTCCGCCGCGAGGTGCCGGTCGTCATCGTCGCCAACGCCCGTCTTCGCATCCCCGATCACCCGCTGATCAGCAGCATCGTCGTCAGCGACGGCGATCATGGCCGATCTGCGGGCCGGGGCGGACGGCATGATGGGCGGCCCAGCACCCTTCACCAAAGCCGACCGCTCGCGCTTCCTCCAGGCGCTCGACGAAGCGCTGGTGAAGCTGGAGCGCGTCGGGCGTTAGAGCCTCTTTCCGCCTGACATTGAATCGTCACCGGCATGGCGGGGTTCGGTCAAGGTCGGAAAGACGCTAGCGCGCGTGCCGGTCGGCCTTGCCGAAATGGCTGTCGAGCAGCGAGACCATCTTCGAGCCGGCCTGGCGCGCGGCCGCGGCGACATCGCCGGCCTGTGCGGTGACGCTGACCGGTTCTCCGCCGCGCGGGCGCGCCTCGATCTTGCAGATCTTGTCGTCGCCCCCGCCCTTTCGCGCGTTGCTGTCTGTCACATGGACCTCGATCCGCGTCAGCCGCGGCTCGAACCGGCCGAGCTTGTTGCGCAATTGCGCCTCGATACGCTCGGCCACATTCTCGGTGCCCGTGACGCTGCTGTCGGTGTTGAATTGGAAATCCATAAGCTGCGTGTGCTCCGTTGGGGTGCGTGCATTCGATCGGGGACGATGCGGGGAATCAGGGCTGCGGCCGGCCTCGATTCGCCCGACGCTCAATCGCTCAGCACGAAAGTGATCTTCAGCGTGCATCGCCATTCGGTGATGTTCTCGCCATCGACGGTGCATTTTATATCGCTGACCCACACGCCCTGGATCTGGTTCAGCGTCTTGCTGGCACGAGCGACGCCCTGCTTCACGGCATCCTCGATACCCACCGTGGAGGAGGAGATGACTTCGGTGACCTTGGCGACTGACATGATGGAATTCCCTTGATTGCTGGATGCCCCCATTGGAGCCCCCCCAAAGGAAAGCGGGCCGCGCGCCGGATTGTTCCGGGGCTTTGGCGCGGATCGAGCGGCGATAGCTTTACACCCAACGCGTTTTTTCGTTTGCGTGACCTTTCGATTTTTCGCGTTCCGCTTCGGCGCGGGCGACCGCGCGGTCGAGGCGCGAAAGCGTGGCGAGAATGGCGGAATCCTCGGCTGTGCGGATCGTCGCGACATGGCGCCCGGCGCGCATCACGGGCCGCAAGCTGCTGTCGCCGATGCGCCGGAAAGGCGGGTTTAGTGTGACCTTCCGCGGCGGCCGTCTGATGCCGGACGGGCCGAGGATGAAATCCCACACCGCGGCGAAGCTCGCCGCGCCG
>JAIVHR010000286.1 GCA_020200935.1 Sphingomonadales bacterium | reverse complement strand
GAATGGCGCTGGGCGCTGACCGGCAACTATCTCAGGGCGCGGACCATCACCTCCACCGATCGTGCGGATCTCTCCGGCCTCGCCACGCGGATTGCGGCCGGCGATCCGGCGCTCGACCCCTTCGCCGCCGATCTCGGCCAGGGGCTTGGGTCGACCCGCGATGTCGCGAACAGCCTGACGCAGAATGCCGACGCCAATGCGACGATCGCCGGCAGCCCGTTCCTGCTGCCCGCCGGGCCCGTCACACTCAGCGCGACATCGGGCTTCGAATGGCGCGCGATCGACAGCGAAAGCCGGCAGGGAGGCGTCGTCACCGCGGCCGATCTCAGCCGCCGGCGCGGCTTCGTGCGCGGCACCGTCGAACTGCCGCTGACCAGCCGGCGCGACGATGTGCTGGCGGGTCTCGGCGACATCTCGGTCAACGGCAATTTCGGCTATGGCGAGGTCAGCGATTTCGGCGGCCTCATCGAATATGGCTATGGTGTGCGCTGGGAACCTGTCGAGGGGTTGAGCCTGATCGCCAGCGTGATCGGCGAGGAGACGGCGCCCGGCGTGTCGCAGCTCGGCGATCCGGTGATCGTAACCCCCAATGTCAGCCTGTTCGATTTCGCCACCGGGCAAAGCGTGCTCGTCGAGCGGATCAGCGGCGGCAATCCAGCGCTGCTCGCCGAACAACGGCGCGATTTCAAGCTCACCGCCAATTATCGCTTCGGCGACAATCCCGAGATACGGCTGCTCGGCGAATATATCCGCAATCGCAGCGAGAATGTGAGCTCCGGCTTTCCGTTGCTGACCCCCGAGATCGAGGCGGCCTTTCCCGACCGGGTGGTACGCGACGGAGCGGGAAATCTGCTCGGTATCGATGCGCGCCCGGTCGATTTCGCCGAGGTGCGCAGCGAGCGGATCCGCTATGGCGCGACCTTGTCGGGCGAGTTGGGCGGCGGTGAAGAGGGCCGGGATCGTGGCGGCCGGCGCGGCGGCGAAGGGCGGCGCGGGGGCGGCGCTCCGCCTTCCGGAGACGCGGCCGACGCGCAACCCGAGGGCGAAGCACCACAGGCCGAAGGCGAAAATTCGCAACGCGACGAATCCCGGCGCGGCGGTCCGCCCAGCCCGATGGGCATGCTGCGGGGCCGCGGCCGAGGCGGCGATGGAGGGCGCTGGCGGCTGTCGCTGTTCCACACCTATCGCATCGACGAAACGGTGCTGATCCGCCCCGGCGTTCCCGAGCTCGACCTGCTCGGCGGTTCGGTGACCGGCGGCTCGACGCCGGTCTCGCGGCATGGCGTCGAGCTCGAAGGCGGGGTCTTCCTCGACGGTATCGGACTGCGCGTCTCGGCCGAATATACCGGCAGCGCGCGGATCGACGGCGGCGGGCTTCCGGGGTCGAGCGATCTGTATTTCGGCGATCTCGCGACGGTCAACCTGCGCGCCTTCTTCAATTTCGACAGCCGGCCGGGGCTTATCGAGGATATCCCCTTCCTCGCCGGCAGCCGGCTGGCGCTTCGCGTCGACAATCTGTTGGGCGGCGTCCGCA
Source organism: Sphingomonadales bacterium (assembly GCA_020200935.1). Lineage (GTDB taxonomy): Bacteria > Pseudomonadota > Alphaproteobacteria > Sphingomonadales > Sphingomonadaceae > Parasphingopyxis. Next base: position 4,843 of record JAIVHR010000286.1, on the reverse strand, counting down.
GGGTCGAGGATGCGAATGGCGACGTGCCGCTCGCCTATCAGCCCGGCTATCTCGATCCGCGCGGCCGCTATGTCGAGCTGAGTTTCAGGAAGCGTTTCTGATCCTCGCGAGGAGGAATCTAGCGCGTCACCACCCGCTTTGCCTTGTCGATCGCGCGCCAGGCGAGGCTCTTGGCGTGGTTCTGGTGCGGATAGCGTTTGGGCGATGCCGGATCGAGGCCGAAGCGGCGCAGCATGCCGTTCATCGCGCGCGCATATTGTTCGCGATAGGCCCATTCGGACTGCCAGGTGATCGACAGCGAGACCGAGACTTCGGGCCCGTTCCTGACCCAGTGCGGCGCCTTGACGGGGACGTAGACCGCCTTGCCGGCGGTCAGCTCGAAGGCTTGCCCGCGCGCGGCGAACTCCTCGCGCCATTGGAGATTGCGGTGGCGTCTCGGAGATGCCGAGCTCGTTCGAAGGCACCTGGTCGGGATCGATGCCGACCGGCAGGTCGGCGCGGTTATACTCGACATCGACCGGGCGCATCGCGAGGGCCAGCCTTTCAAGCGCCTCATAGCCGAGCAGCGGATGATCGCGCAGCCGGTGATCGAGCAGCCCGGGCTGTTCGGGATAGATGGCTTCGAGCGCCCGGCGCGCCGATGGGGCGAAGGTAGCGAATCGGGTCACGAGCCGCGGCTCCGGAGTTGGCGCACGAGGCCCGCCGCGCGTTCGGCGCTGCGGCAAGCCTGGAAGACGATGCGGTTCCAGCGGCCGCCGAGCGGCAGGGTCACGCGGACGATTTCGCGCCGCTCGCTCCACAGGCCGTCGATCATCGGATGGTCCTCGGCCGCGCAGCTGTCCATCCAGGCGATGGCGGGATTGTCCAGGATGCGCAGATTATAGCGCTGGATGAGGACGCCCGGCGAATAGCGGGCATAATCTTCATCGAATGCGATCTTGAAGGAAAAGCTGCCCGGCGGGGTGAGGAAATTGACCAGCATCGCGATTGGCTGACCGTCGAGATCGAGCCGGTGGAAATCGAGACGGCCGGCGGCATGGGCGCGGGCGAGCGTCTCGCGGAAGAATGCGGCGAGCTTGGGGGTGCAGGCGAGCGCCGAGCCGGACTCGCCCTTCCAGCCCTTCGCCTCGAGAGCGAGAAACGCCTCGGCCCAGCTCGCGACGTCGCCATCGGCACCGAGCGTCGAACAGGCGACCTGGCCCTCCTCGCTCAGCCGGTTGGTGAGACGGTTGATTTCCTTGCGCTTCTTCTTGCGCAGCGCAGCGGCCCAATATGCTTCGGGCGACTTGTCGCTCTGCAGCAGCGCCCGGCGCGTGCTGAGCACGACATCGCACGGCCGTCCGGCGGCCCGGGCGGCGCGATGCAGCCCGGCCAGCACCGGCCCGTCCCGGTCGAGTCCGGCGATATGGATCAGGCCCTTCGACCAGGGCTGGCGGTCGAGAGCTTCGAGCAACGCGGCCCAGAAGCCCTGTTCGATGCCGCGGCGGATCAACGGTGTGCCGAGAAAGGCGTTGTCATGCTTCCAGTTCTGGACGTTGCGCAGCGGAATGCGCCCATAATGGGTCTTCACCGCGATCGGCATCATCCCGGCGAGCAGGCCGTCCTCCGACATGACGATGGCGATGCGCATGTCGCGCTTCTGCGCCAGCCACTCGAGCGAAGGTTCGACAAACCAGCGTTCAGCGAAGGCGTTCGGTTCGCTCGCTTCGTCGGCGAGCAGCGACCATTGAGCTGCGATTTCTGCGGGCAGCGCGTCTATGCGATGAAAATGACAACGGAGCGGCCTCTGCGGCAGTGCGCCGGCTATCGACGCGCGCGGCGGGGGCACTGTCTCGACCGCTACAGGCGGCAGCTCGAAATTGCGGGCGATATTCATCGCGGCTCGTCCCCGTCGATTGGTTGCCGATTTGTAGCGCGGCGGGGTTAAGATCGCTTTGACAGAGCCGGTTACCCGAATGGGTTAACGGAGCCGGCTTTCGGCAAGAAAAAGCCTCGCCGGACGCGAGTCGGGCGAGGCCAAGGTTCAGGAACCGATTTTCTGGCACATCGACCGGGAAAAGGCAAGTTTGGTCGGCTACAAATGTAGCCAAGCCTTTGCAAGCAAAGAAAAACCCGCCCGGGCGCGGGGCCCGAGCGGGTTGATCCCTCTCTCGGTGCGGAGCTAGGCCGCGCCGGCGAGCGCCGCCAGAAGCAACAGGGCGACGATGTTGGTGATCTTGATCATCGGATTGACCGCCGGGCCGGCCGTATCCTTGTAGGGATCGCCGACCGTGTCGCCGGTTACCGCGGCCTTGTGGGCTTCCGAACCCTTGCCGCCGTGATGGCCGTCCTCGATCAGCTTCTTGGCATTGTCCCAGGCGCCGCCGCCGCTGGTCATCGACAGCGCGACGAACAGGCCCGAGACGATCACGCCCAACAGCAGCGCGCCGAGCGCCGCGAAGCCGTTCTCATAGCCACCCACGAAGGTCATCACGAAGAAGACGACGATCGGCGCGAAGACCGGCAGCAGGCTGGGGACGATCATCTCCTTGATCGCCGCATAATCGGGGCGGCTGGTGCCCGCCATGATGCCCGGATTGTCGCGGAACTGGCCACGCACCTCCTCGACAACGGCGCCGCCCGCGCGGCCGACCGCCATCATCCCCATCGCGCCGAACAGATAGGGCAACAGCGCGCCGAGGAAGAGGCCGACGATCACATAGGGATTGCCGAGCGAGAAGTTGACGACGAGATCGGGGAAGAAGATCCCGAGATCGGTCGTATAGGCGCCGAACAACACCAGAGCGGCAAGCCCCGCCGAGCCGATCGCATAGCCCTTGGTCACCGCCTTGGTGGTGTTGCCGACCGCGTCGAGCGCGTCGGTGCGGCCCCTCACTTCCTCGGGCAAATCGGCCATCTCGGCGATGCCGCCGGCATTGTCGGTCACCGGGCCGTAGGCGTCGAGCGCGACGACCATGCCGGCGAGCGCCAGCATCGAGGTCGCGGCAAAGGCGATGCCGATCAGGCCGGCGAGCGTGTAGGCGACGATGATCCCGACGCAGATGACGAGCGTCGGCAGCGCGGTGGCCTCCATGCTGACCGCGAGGCCCTGGATGACGTTGGTGCCGTGGCCGGTCTCCGACGCCTTGGCGATCGATTTGACCGGGCGATAGTTGGTGCCGGTGTAATATTCGGTGATCCAGACGATCAGCCCGGTGATGACGAGGCCGAGCAGCATGCACCAGAAGAGATTCATGCCGGTGATGTCGGTGCCGGTGACGCCGCCGTCCGCGTCGGCGATATCGCCGATCGTGCCGATCGTGCCGAGCGTCGCCGACATGTCGCCGACGGTGAACAAAGTGGCGAAATAGAGCGCGACCCCCGACAGCAGGGCGGTGACGAAGAAGCCCTTATAGAGCGCCCCCATGATATTCTGCGATTTGCCGAGCCGGACGAAATAGGTGCCGATGATCGAGGTGATGATGCAGACGCCGCCGATGATCAGCGGCAGCACCATCAGCGGCAGCAGGCTCGCGCCTTCGCCGATCAGCAGCGCGATCAGCACCATCGTCGCGCCGACGGTGACGACATAGGTCTCGAACAGATCGGCGGCCATGCCCGCGCAATCGCCGACATTGTCGCCGACATTGTCGGCGATGGTCGCCGGGTTGCGGGGGTCGTCCTCGGGAATGCCGGCCTCGACCTTGCCGACGAGATCGGCGCCGACATCGGCGGCCTTGGTGAAGATGCCGCCGCCGAGCCGCGCGAAGATCGAGATCAGCGAGGCGCCGAAGGCGAGCGCGACGAGCGCATCGACGACTTCGCGGCTGTTGGCCGCTTCGCCCATCGGGCCGGTCAGCACGTAGAAGAAGCCGGAGATCGCGAGCAATGCGAGGCCGGCGACGAGCAGGCCGGTCACCGCGCCGGCGCGGAAGGCGACGGTGAGGCCGCTCTGCAGGCTCTCGCTGGCGGCCTGCGCGGTGCGGACATTGGCGCGCACCGAGATGTTCATGCCGATATAGCCGGCGACGCCCGACAGCACGGCGCCGATGACGAAACCGGTCGCTGAAAGATAACCGAGAAAGTAGCCGACGATGATCGCGACGACGACGCCGACGACGGCGATGGTGCGATATTGCCGGCCGAGATAGGCCTTGGCACCTTCCTGGATGGCGCCGGCGATTTCCTGCATCTTTTCGTTGCCGGCCGAGGCGGCGAGCACCTGGCGGCTGGTCACCACGCCATAGACGACGGCGAGCAGGCCGCAGACGATGGCCGCGAGGACAATGATCGTTGGTTCGAAAGTCATTTGGGTTTTGCCCCCTGAAAAGTGGTCTTCCGCATAGAAAAGCGCGCCCGGAATCGGGCGCTAGCGGCGTTGCGGCGCGCTATAGAGCGAGAGGGGCGAAGTGTGCAAGCCTCAAGGGACGACGGGCCTCAATTTCCCTCTCTCCCTCAAGGGGGAGAGGGAAGAAACGTCAAAACTCCCACCCCAGTCTGCTTGGCAACTCCAGCGGGCGGCCGCCTTCCTGGAGGGCGATGCCGCTGCCGGCTTCGACCAGCCCGACGCATCGGATCGCGACCCCGGTTTCCTCGGCCGCACTCTCGACGAATTTGCGCGATCGGGCCGGAGCGGTGAACAGCAGGCCGTAATCGTCGCCCATCGTCGCCGCCGCGATCGAGGCCTCGCGCGTGTCGCCGCGCACGGCGGTGAATTCGGGCGACAGCGGGATATCGATCGATTCGATGGTGATCGCGACTTTGCTCGCCGCGGCCATCCGCCGGGCGTCGATCAGCAGCCCGTCCGATATATCCATCATCGCGCTGACCAGCGGCGCGAGCTTGCGGCCGAGCGCGAGTTGGG
>JAIVHR010000285.1 GCA_020200935.1 Sphingomonadales bacterium | reverse complement strand
GCCTCGGCATCGATACCGGCGAATTCGACGGTTTGCGCTCGCAACTCGCCGACCGTTCGCCCGCGGGCCAGGCCGCCATCGCCGCCACCTTGCGCGCCGATCTCGCCCGCGTCGAGGCGGTCGATCTCGAACCGCTCGATATCGGCATGCGGACCAATTTCGAGGCTGTCGAATCGGCCTATCGCACGGCGCTCGCAGGCTTCGCGCTTCCCTATGGCGATGTTCCGGTCGGCGGCTGGCGCAACACGCCCTATGTCGTGATCCAGAATGTCGGCGCCTATATCGACGTGCCGCGTTTCCTCGACTCGGAACATCCGGTAGCCGATGCCTCCGACGCCGAGGCTTATCTCGCCCGGTTAGACAGTTTCGCCGATCAGCTCGACGGGGAGCTGGCGCGGATGCGGGCGGCGGCCGAATATGGCCTGATCCCGCCCGATTTCCTGATCGCCAAGGCGTTGCCGCAAATGCGCGCGGCGCACGCCAATGCGCAGAACACCGACGGATCGCTCGTCACCTCGCTGGCGAGCCGGACCGAATCGATCCCCGGCGACTGGGCGGCGCGCGCCCGCGCCATCGCGCAGCAGCAGGTCGCCCCGGCGATGGCGCGGCAGATCGCCGAGATGGAGCGTCAGGCGCCGCTCGCCACCGGCCAGGCCGGCATGTGGGCCCGCCCGGCCGGAGACGAATTCTATCGCTGGGCGTTGCGCGCGGCGACGACGACCAATCTGACGCCCGACGAGATCCACCAGTTGGGGCTCACTCAAATCGCGGAAATCCAGGCCGAGATGGACACGATCCTGCGCGGCATCGGCTATACCGACGGCTCGGTCGGCGAGATGGAACGATCCCGGGCAAATTCTGGATCAATCTGCGCGATACGGCGATCCATCCGCGCTATGCGCTGCCGAGCCTTGTCCATCACGAGGCGATCCCCGGCCATGTCTGGCAGGGCGAATATGCCAACCGGCTGCCGCTGATCCGCAACCTGCTGAGCTTTTCGGCCTATACCGAGGGCTGGGCGCTCTATGCCGAGCAGCTGGGCGACGAGCTCGGTGTCTATGAGGGCGATCCGGTGCTCAGGCTCGGCTATCTCCAGTCGATCGCCTTTCGTGCCTGCCGCCTCGTCGTCGATACCGGGTTGCATGCAAAACAATGGACCCGCGAGCGGGCCATCCAGTGGTTCGCCGAGACCAACGGCTCGTCGGTCGAAGAGGTGCAGGGCGAGGTCGACCGCTATTGCAGCTGGCCCGGCCAGGCCTGCGGCTACAAGATCGGCCATAGCGAGATCAACCGGCTGCGCGATCAGGTGCGGACGGCGCTCGGCGAGGCTTACGACTTCAAGCAATTCAACGACCTGATGGTCATCAACGGCTATATGCCGCTCGACGTGCTGGCGAGGAATGTCGACGCGTATATCGCGGGGAAGAGCGACTAGCCTTTCCGACTTAATCACGTCACCCCGGACTTGATCCGGGGTCCAGAGCGGCAGGCGATGTCGCTCGTGGCTCTGGATGCCGGATCAAGTCCGGCATAACGCTACTCAACCCGAGACCGGACTATCCCTGGGCTTATTCCGTCGCGTCGATGCGCATCGTTTCCTGAGCAGGCGTCGGACCCGCCTGTCGCACACCCTCTTCGACATGGTCGGCGAAATTGGCGAAATTCTCGACGAAGAGATCGACGAGCTTCGCCGCCGTGCGGTCGTACTGCTCCCCGTCGTCCCAGGTCGAACGCGGTTCAAGGATCGCGTCGTCTACCCCGGGCACCGATACCGGCACTTCGAAGCCGAAATTGGGATCCTTGCGGAACTCGGCATTGTTGAGCGAGCCGTCGAGCGCGGCGTTCAATAGCGCGCGGGTCGCCTGGATCGGCATGCGATGGCCGACGCCGTATTTGCCGCCGGTCCAGCCTGTATTGACCAGCCAGCATTTGACCCCGCCCCTGGCGATCCGCTCCTTGAGGAGATTGCCGTAAACGCTCGGATGGCGCGGCATGAAGGGCGCGCCGAAGCAGGTCGAGAAGGTCGCCTGCGGTTCGGTGACGCCGATCTCGGTTCCCGCGACCTTCGCGGTGTATCCCGACAGGAAGTGGTACATCGCCTGGTCGGGCGTCAGCCGCGAGATCGGCGGCAGCACGCCGAAAGCGTCGGCGGTCAGCATGATGATGTTCTTCGGCACCGGCCCGAGATTGTCCTCGGTGGTGTTGGGAATATAATCGATCGGATAGGCGCCGCGGCTGTTCTCGGCGAGGCTGCCATCGTCGAAATCGAGCTCGCGCGTCACCGGATCCATGACGACATTCTCGAGCACCGTGCCGAAGCGCCGCGTGGTCGAGTAGATTTCGGGCTCGGCCTCCTCGGACAGCCGGATCATCTTGGCGTAGCAACCGCCCTCGAAATTGAACACCGCGGTGTCCGACCAGCCATGCTCGTCGTCGCCGATCAGGGTCCGCGAGGCGTCTGCCGACAAGGTCGTCTTGCCGGTGCCCGACAGGCCGAAGAACACCGCCGTATCACCGTCGGGGCCGATATTGGCCGAGCAATGCATCGGCATCACGCCCTTGGGCGGCAGCAGATAGTTGAGGATGCCGAAGACGCTCTTCTTCATCTCGCCGGCATAGGCGGTGCCGCCGATCAGGATCAGCCTCTCGGACAGATTGACCGCGATCACCGTCCCGCTGCGGGTGCCGTGGCGATCGGGATCGGCCTGGAATGTCGGCAGGTCGATGATCGTGTATTCGGGCTCGAAGCCGGGCAGCTCGTCGGCTTCGGGCCGGCAGAGCATCGTCCGGATGAACAGATTGTGCCAGGCGAGCTCGTTGATCACCCGCACCCGGACGCGATGCTCGGGCTGCGAACCGCCATGGAGATCCTGTACTCGACGAGCGGCGCGCGCATCAGATTCCAGTGGATTTCGGCGCCCCCCGAATCGAACCCTTGGGCGGCGAGGTCGAAAACGGGCGTGCGAGCTGACAATTGAATTCTCCGGTTATGCGGGGGATACCGGCGCCCTGCGCAGCCGGCATCATACGTTGTTCCGGCCATAAGCACGAGTCGGTCCGAATTTCAACGTATTGGTCGAGCGAATGCGGTCAAGCGCCGCCATTGCCCGACGCGGCGGCCAAGGCTAGGCAAGGCGCGCGAAACAACGGCAGACGGGACCTTCCATGACCGCCACCATCGCGCTGGTCGACGACGACAAGAATATCCTGACCTCGGTGTCGATCGCCTTGCAATCGGAAGGGTTCGCGACGCGCATCTATTCGGACGGCGAAAGCGCATTGAAGGCGCTGACCGAAAACCCGCCCGACCTCGCCGTGCTCGATATCAAGATGCCGCGGATGGACGGGATGGAGTTGCTGCGCCGGCTGCGCGAGAAAGGCGATCTGCCGGTGATATTCCTGACCTCGAAGGATGACGAGATCGATGAGGCGCTGGGGCTCGCGCTCGGCGCCGACGACTATATCTCCAAGCCTTTCTCGCAGCGGCTGCTGATCGCGCGCATCCGCGCGATCCTGCGCCGCACCGAGCTCACCCAACGCGATGCCGACAACCAAGATGACGAGCCGGCGGCCGAGCCGATCGTCCGCGGCCGGCTCGAGATGGATCCGGCGCGCCACCGGGTGACCTGGGGTGGCGAAAAGGTGACGCTTACGGTGACCGAATTCATGATCCTCGAATCGCTGGCCCAGCGGCCGGGCATCGTCAAATCGCGCGATCAGCTGATGGACGCCGCCTATACCGACGACGTCTATGTCGATGATCGCACGATCGACAGCCATATCAAGCGCTTGCGCCGCAAATTCCGGCAGGTCGACGGGGAATTCAAGGCGATCGAGACGCTCTATGGAGTCGGATACCGCTTTGCCGACGAATAGCGGCCCCAGCGACGGCGATCTCCTGTTGCGCTGGTCGGCGCGCTGGTCGCTGACGAGCCGCATCCTCGCGGTCAACATCTTCGCCGTGGCGCTGCTCGCCGGAAGCTTCTTCTGGCTCGACAGCTATCGCGTGCGGCTGCTCGCGGAACGGCTGCAACAGACCGAGACCGAGGCGGCGCTGATTGCCGAGGCGATCGATCGAGTCGTGGGACCCGAGCGCGCGCCGCTCATCGTCGAGTTCGGCCGGCATAGCGGCAACCGCATCCG